>JBHHXV010000100.1:0-7713 GCA_046757225.1 bacterium | reverse complement strand
TCATTTTCTGGTAAGGGGTCTGGCAAATGTCAGCCAAGTTTATGAATAGACCGGGATAAATGGATAAAATCAAGATTGCCATAGTCGGGGTGGGGAACTGCGCCAGTTCCCTGATTCAGGGCGTGGCTTTTTACCGGGGCCGGAGCCAGGAAGAGGCTGTCGGTCTGATGCACCCGGAGATCGGGGGGTACAAGCCCGGTGATATTGAGGTGGTGGCGGCTTTCGATATAGATAAACGTAAGGTCGGCCGGGAGGTTTCAGCAGCGATTTTCGCGGAGCCGAACTGTACGGCGGTCTTTTGTAAGGATGTGCCGGAAAGTGGGGTAAAGGTGAAAATGGGCCGGGTGCTGGACGGTTGCTCCCCTCATATGAATGATTACGATCACAAGCGAACCTTCCTGCTGGCCGACGCCCCGGAACCAACCAAAGAGGAAGTGGTCAGGGAATTAAAAGACTCCGGCGCCCAGATTGTGATGAACTATCTGCCGGTCGGTTCTGAGGAGGCCTCCGCTTTCTACGCGGAATGCGCTCTGGAAGCTGAAACCGGTTTTATCAACAATCTGCCGGTGTTTATCGCCAGCGATCCCGGTTGGGCAAAGCGGTTTGCCCGGAAGAATCTCCCCATAATCGGGGATGATGTCAAGGCCCAATTGGGCGCGACCATCACCCACCGGACGCTGACCGATCTGTTCAACAAACGGGGAGTCAAGCTGGAACGGACGTATCAACTCAATACCGGCGGAAACACCGATTTTCTCAACATGATCTGCCGGGACCGCCTGGCCAACAAAAAGCGGTCAAAGACCGAAGCGGTACAGTCAGTGGCCGCCCAGCGGCTGGAAAACGATGATATTCATATCGGCCCCAGTGATTACGTTCCCTGGCAGAAAGACAACAAGGTCTGTTTTATCCGGATGGAAGGCCGGTTATTCGGTGATGTGCCCATGAATCTGGAAATGAGGCTGTCGGTGGAGGATTCCCCGAATTCAGCGGGGGTGGCTATTGACGCGATCAGGTGCTGCCGTCTGGCTCTTGACCGGGGCCGGGGCGGCCTGTTGTCCTCCCCTTCCGCTTATTTTATGAAGCACCCCCCCCAACAGTACCCCGATGATGTGGCCTACCAGATGACCGAGGCTTTTATCGCCGGTGAGCGCAACGATTAAATGAGAATGATAAGAAATTGTAAATTAATCATTGTGGCTCTGGTCTGGAGCGCTTTGCTGGCGGTTCCGGGAAGCGCTTCGGCTTTATCCCTGGACTATTCCGGTCCCGCCAAACTCTCCAGGGATTCTTCCCTCTTTTTCGGGCCGGGAGCGGAAAAGGTCGGTTTTCTAAAGCAGTCCGCCAGAGTAATAGTTGATAAATACGGGATAAAATGGTCCCGGATAGTGGTGGACGCTTGGATAAGTAAATCCGCCATTGACCGGGACCTGGATGATCCGATTATTTACACCAGGCTCAAGAAAACATACATTTTCAGCTCTCCTCAAAAAGGAAAAATTGTTGGTTATTATAAAGCAGGAGCCGAACTGGCTCTTTTTCCCGAACTGGGAAAGGAGGTGGAAAGGGAAAGATGGTTGAGGGTGGCGGCTACTGTCTGGGTTCATACCAAGTTCTTAAAAGAGTATGTAGAGCCGCCTATAGAGCTTCCTCCTGACGACTTATCCGCTGAAGAACCATTATCTGAGCAGCAGCCTGAAGAAGCGCCTCTTCCGGCTGCCAAGTGATTCGGGAATAATTTCCCGAACATTTCGGGCTTTCTTGACTGATTGCCAGAATCAGCCTCCAGGTAAAAATGAATTCATATTCACGCTCATTTCTGATTTTGCCTACTGCAATCAGCCTTTACAGGTATCTTCCTTTGCTTTTTGAAAATCGATATCAAAATTGGCATGTATGTTGCATAAAATTGTAACTATAGTAGTTGGCTTTAGGCCATGCACTCTAATTTAAGATAGGAGACGGACAATGAAAGAGCGAATGAATATTCGAAAAGTAGCGCTCCAAGAGCGGGGATCGGTCCTGGTCCTGGTCCTGGTCCTGCTGGCGGTAATCGCCGTCGTAGGGGTCGGGCTGGTGACCATGTCGAAAAATGAAAGCAGTTCGGTGCAAACCAATTTAGAGGTCAAGTCCGATCAGTATATAGCTGAAGCGCTGGTCGACCAGTATCTCTTGCAAATCAAGAACAGTCCTTTCTGGCAGCTGGCCCTGGACAACATCACGAATGCGGAAAATAAATACTATTCCACGGACAACGGCTCAAGCTGGTCACAAACAGCGCCAGATCCGGTTTATGACGCGACCAATATAAGGTTTACCGTCAACGGGGCTGTTTACACCGCGGATATCGCTTCAAACGATTCCTGGTTTGGCGTCAGCTCCGCTTACGCGGCCGCCGATGATTTCGACAGCATTCCCCATGTGGTGATGGCAAGTCATGTGCCCGGCACTTCAGACAACCTTAAAATCACCGTGCTGGTTCCCGACAAGAATATTTCCCGGACAGAGGTAGTCAAATACACCTCCGGGGAGCTTGTCATAAAGGGAGCGATCACCGAGGAAAACAATTTCGGTTTCACGGTTTCCTCGATTGTGGCGGACGGCCGGAATCATGAGACGGACGGTTCCCTTTCCTCGGATACGGAAAAGGGGATTGTCGGGCTTTACTGCGGTGGAACCTTTACCGAGAGCGGTCTGGCCAGTGTAGGAGGACCGGTAGCCGTTCCCTCTACTTCTCCGGACGCCGCTTCGGTTGTCCAGAGCGCCGGTGATATCCCTTCTTCAGTAGATGCGGTTATGGGGTATGATGTGGTGGATTACCTGAAGAATATGGCGGTGGCCAATGGCAGGTACTTTAACCAGGGCACCCTGGACCTGACCCCTGGCGCCACTTTCCCGGTAGGACCCGGGGTTACCTTCGTAGAGCTGAACTATACGGTCGGCGGCGGCGATGACCACGACGGGGGCGCTTCCCCCTGGACTCCGACCCTGGTAATGGTGGACGCGGCGGGGAACCCTTCGGCGGACAACTCCGGCCTGCTGGTAATAAGCAGCAATTCGGGAAATCCGACGCTGGATGTGAGCGACGCCAGCTCGTTCAGAGGGATCCTGGTTGTTGACAACCTCAACCTTGAGGATGTCGTCCATGGTTCTTACGTCGGCGCAGTGGTCAGCTTGACCGGCAATAGCAGTGGTGGTGACGGTGACGATCACGGCGATGGTCACAGTGATGACCACGGTGACAGTCACTCCAGCAGCGTCAGCAGTGTCGGTGATGATCACGGTGATGACCATGGCGGAGGATCGCCCGGCGCTGGAACCGGAACCGTGTTGTACAGCCGCGCTGCGGTGGATGAGGTGCTCTATGACCTGTACAACGGCGACGCCAGCCAGGATGGTTACGGTACTTCCCTGGTGCCGCTCAAAAGTCAATAAGAGAAAGGTAAAATTAAAAGGGCTCCCAAGCTTGCTTGGGAGCCCTTTTTACCGTGAAAATACCTATTTGCTATGATTCCCGAATTATTCGGGCTAAGTGGAATTACCGTATGTTCTCCTGCCTGTGAACCTCCTTGACGCGTTTCTTGATCTCCGGGGTGCCGGCATAGCTGCTGTACCTGTAGCATGCTGTGCCTCATCCGAATGATACTGATGTTCCATAACCGCTATTTTCATCCGGATGAGTTTCTCGATGTTACGAAGGTAGTTGCGCTCATCCGCGGAACAGAAAGAATAGGCTGTGCCGTCCGCTCCCGCGCGTGCCGTCCGGCCGATGCGGTGAACGTAACTCTCGGCTTCGTTGGGCAAGTCGTAATTGATGACATGGGATATGTTTTCAATATCAATGCCGCGCGCGGCAATATCGGTAGCGACCAGCACCTGCGATTTGCCCGATTTGAACTGCTTAAGGGTTCTGGTGCGCTGGTTCTGCGATTTGTTGCCATGAATGGCGTCTGAGCGGACATTATTCCTGTTCAGCAGGGCCGAAACCTTGTCCGCCCTATGCTTCATCCGGGTAAAGACCAGGACGCACTTCAGGTGTTGCTGTTTAAGCATATCCAGCAGCAGCGCGTCCTTGTTTTTCTGGTCAACAAACAAGATGCGTTGCTCAGTCCGCTCTACAGTAGTTGCCCGCGGTGATACTTCAACGTGCACTGGATTGGTAAGCAGGCTTCCGGCAAGTTCACCGACTTTATGTGACATGGTGGCTGAAAAAAACAGTGTATGACGTTTCTGCGGCAACCGGGAAACAATTTTTTGCACATCGTCGATAAAGCCCATGTCAAGCATCCTGTCCGCCTCGTCAAGGGCGAAAAACTCGACCCCTTTCAATTTTATGTAACCTTGATTCATCAGGTCAAGCAGACGCCCCGGGGTGGCGACCAGGATATCCACGCCTCGGGAGAGGGATCTCAGTTGTGGCTTTTGGTCTACTCCGCCGAAGATTACCGTTTGTTTGAAGCTAAGGTACCGGCCATAAACGGAAAAGCTCTGGCTGATTTGGGCCGCAAGCTCTCTGGTGGGGGCGAGCACAAGGGCGCGGGGAATCCCTTTTAAGGAAGGCTTGTGTTGTTCCGTCATCCTTTGAAGTATAGGTAACACGAAGGCCGCGGTTTTGCCGGTGCCTGTCTGGGCAATACCGGTCAGATCCTTTCCCTGCAAAATGTGGGGGATGGCCTGCATTTGTATTGGTGTAGGGGTGAGGTAATTTTCTTTGGTCAGGGCCCGCTGAAGCGGTTCTATGATATTAAGGTTTTCAAATGACATTTTTTCTTTTTTCTGTTTATTGGTGAATGAGATGCATGTATGGTACATGCGGTACGGTTGTATTATGAGCGGAAGCCCTTTAACCAGAATAATTCGGGCGTAATGAAGACGAGCTTGTGAAAGGTTCCGCGGCTTTAAAGCTAAGGTTTTAAGATATGATTATTTACGAGGGACAACTAAAGATATAAGTTGAATCAGTAAATTTATGAGCTTGAGGATAGAAAAAGAACCGGAAGATACTCTTCCGGTTCTTTTTCTGGATTCCTAGAAACGGTTACGACCACCGCCGCCAAATCCGCTGTTGCGGTCATGACGAGGTACTTTAGGACGTGCTTCGTTTACAGTAATAGTTCTTCCGGCAAGCTCGGTTCCGTTGAGGGCTTCGATCGCTGACATTCCTTCCTCTTTTTCCGCCATTTCAACAAATCCGAAACCTTTGGAACGGCCGGTGTCACGATCAGTAATGATTCTTGCTGATTCAACTTCACCATGCGATCTGAATGCGGCGGTTAAATCTTCCTCGCTTAAATCATAACCAAAATTACCAACATAAATATTCATCTACTATCTCTTTCTTTCGCCATCTATTTATTATTATATCTAATGACAGTCCGTGGCGCTGGACAAGTTTAGATTTTAGTATAAGGCATCTTCCTCTCTTAAAAAAAGGAGTCTAAATTATGAACCTCTTTCCTAAAATACCACTTCTTTCTATGAAAAGAAAGAACTTTTTTACAGTAGTATTCAGTTTATCAGTTTCCCTTCAACTTTTTTGGGCTAACAAATTTTGTATGGACGTTGGCCTAATTCATTTTCAGGGCTTGTTCTATTCGGTCCAGAGCCTTTTCGATCTTCTCCAAAGAAGTGGCGTACGATAACCGGAGATATCCTTCCGCTCCGAAGGCGCTTCCCGGAACAGTGGCGACCTTGGCCCTTTCCAACAGGTACGTGGCCAGTTCAGCTGAATTTGTTATCAGCTTACCGTTCATTTCCCTTCCCAGAAAGCCGGACACATCGGGAAACAGGTAAAAAGCCCCTTGCGACCGGAAACAGGTCATTCCGGGAATTCCGTTCAGGCGTTCATACAGGTAATTTCTGCGCCGGTCGAATTCGATCAGCCTTTTCCCGATCTCCTCCTGCGAGCCGGCCAGGGCTTCCAGGGCGGCTTTCTGGGAAATAGAGGCCGGATTGGAGGTGGTCTGACTCTGCAATTTACCCATGGCCGAGATAACCGTTTTATCTCCCAGGGCGTACCCGATCCTCCAGCCGGTCATGGAATAGGCCTTGGAAACGGCGTTAATGACAATCGTATTCGTCTTTATTTCCTCACCCAGCGAAGCGATGCTGACGTGAGTCTGGCCATCGTAGATAAGCTTATCGTAACACTCGTCCGAAACGATTACCAGATCGTGAGCCAGGGCGAATTTTCCTATCTCTTCCAGATCCTCCCGTTTATAAATGGCGCCCGTGGGATTGGAAGGGGTATTGAGAATAAGAAGTTTGGTTTTCGGGGAAATATATTTATCCAGGATTTCCGGAGAAACTTTAAAGCCGCTGTTTTCTGTGGTGGGAACAATAACCGGTTCCGCGTCCGCCGCTTTGACCTGCTCAGGGTAGGTGACCCAATAAGGAGCGGGGATCAATACCTCGTCTCCCGGATTCAGCAGCACCATCATCAGGTTGTAAAGAGCGTGTTTGGCCCCGCAGCAGATAATCGCTTCGGAAGCGTCATATTTTACTCCCTGATCCAGGAAAAAACGTTGAGCCGCCGCCTCCCGCAAGGCGGGAATCCCGCTGGCCGGGGTATACTTGGTAAACCCTTCCTCAATTGCTTTTACAGCCGAGCTTTTGATATTGTCCGGGGTGTCGAAATCCGGCTGCCCCACCCCGAAATTGATTATATCCTCTCCCGCTTCCTGCATCTTCTTGGCCCGGGCGCTGATCGCCAGGGTAGGAGAGTCCTGGATCTTACTTATTCTGTTGGCCAGCTGCATTAAGTTAAACCGTGCTTTCTTTTGGCGGAGAGCACGGTGTTGAAAAGCAGCATGGCGATTGTCATCGGGCCGACCCCTCCGGGAACAGGGGTGATGGCGCCGGCCACCTCCTTGACGTTCTCAAAATCCACGTCTCCGACCAGTTTTCCTTCCTCGGTGCGGTTTATTCCCACGTCGATCACCACCGCTCCCGGTTTTACCATATCCGCGGTAATCATTTTGGCCCGGCCGATGGCGGCAACCAGAATATCCGCCCGTCTGGTGTATTCGCCCAGCGGTTTCGAGCGGGAATGGCAGATGGTGGGAGTGGCGTTTTTCTCCATGAGGAGCAAAGCCATCGGTTTGCCTACGATATTGCTTCTGCCGACGATTACCGCCTGCCTGCCCTCCAGTTCGATTTCCGAGTACTCCAGCATCTTCATGATTCCAAAAGGGGTGCAGGAGATAAAAGCGGCGTCCCCGGTCATCAATTTACCGACATTGTAAGGATGAAAGCCGTCCACGTCCTTGGAAGGAGTAATCGCTTCCAGAACCTTCTGCTCATCCATATGAGAGGGGAGGGGAAGCTGAACCAGGATTCCGTCGATGTTCTCGTCCCTGTTCAATTTCTCAATAACGGATAACAGCTCTGCCTCACTGCTGTCTTCAGAAAGTTCGTACTTGGCGGAATGAATGCCCGCCGCTTCACAACCCTTTTCCTTGTTTCTTACATACACATGAGAAGCCGGGTTGTCTCCCACCAGAATAACCGCCAGACCGGGAACGATTCCCCGATCTTTTTTCAAGGCCGCCACTTCTGCGCCCAGTTCCTCTTTGATTCTTTTAGATATTTCTTTCCCGCTTATGATCTTCGCTGACATGTTATCTCCTGTCTTTTAATATTTTTTTACCCGGTCTATTCATAAACTTGGCTGACATTTGCCAGACCCCTTATCGGAAAATGAATTAGGCCAAC
>JBHHXV010000099.1:0-7791 GCA_046757225.1 bacterium | reverse complement strand
TATTTTCAATGACATATAGTCAGCTTTACTATGATTCCCGAATTATTCGGGTTAAGGGAATAAAACAACTTCCCTGATAAAGCCTGGTTTACTGAACGCACTCAGTGGCCGCCTGGTTATTCACGTCAACCACCTCGGTGATTTCGGGAAGCTTGTCTTTGATAGCCGTTTCTATCCCGTTTTTCAGAGTCATGGTGGACATCGGGCAGCAGCCGCAAGCCCCGGTCAGTTTTACAAACACCACGTTTTCCTTGACATCAACCAGTTCCACGTCTCCCCCGTCGGCCTGCAGCATCGGACGGATGGAATTCAAAACCTCTTCCACTTCTTCTCTCATCATAAATCTCCCCAATTAATTACATTATTAAAACAAACAGCCGTCTTTTATTTTTATCTTCCGGTCGGCTTTTACCTGCCGGTTATGCGTGGCCATCAGGACAGTCTTCTTATGATCCCGGGACAGGGATTGCAGTAGTTCCACTATCTCGGCGCCGGTATGGGAATCGAGATTGCCGGTCGGTTCGTCTGCCAGGATAATGGAAGGGTCGGTTACCAGTGCCCGGGCGATTGCCACCCTCTGCATCTGCCCCCCGGAAAGCTGGGAAGGCCGATGTTCCAGCCTGTCCCCCAGTCCCACCCGGGAAAGGGCTTGTTCGGCCTTTTCCCGGGCGGCCTTGAGGCTGTCTCCCGCAAGAATGGAGGAAAGGCTCACATTCTCCCGGGCGCTCAGATGGGGCAGTAAATTAAAGAACTGAAATATTATACCGATCTTTTGCCGGCGCATCAAGGTCAATCGATCGTCATCCAGTCCGGAGATATCTTCTCCGTCTATTTTAATTTTCCCCTGAGTAGGAAAATCGATTCCGCTGATCAGGTTAAGGAGGGTGCTTTTGCCGCAGCCGCTCGGTCCGATCAGGCTGGCGAATTCTCCTGGGCAGACCCGCAGGTTTATACCGGTCAGCGCCTTGACCACCAGGGAATCGTTGCGGTATTCCTTAGAAACGTTATCTAAGGAAATGGCGGATATCATGAAGATGACCCCTGGGAAACGGCCGTGATAACCTGTTTGGTTTCCCTGATCCATTCCCTGGTTTCTTTGGTGGAGATATGGTCTTCGCCCAGCCGCCGGGAAAATATATGATAAGCCTCCTGGAAGTTTTTCAGGGCGGCCCGGTTCCTGCCCAGGGCTTTCAAGGCGCCTCCCAGGTTTACCAGGCGCAGCGCCAGGGTGGGGTCTTCCGGTTTCAGGCTCTTGCGTCCCATCTCCACCGCTTCGGAAAAACGCTTCAACGCTGCCCGGGGATGCCCGGAAGACAACTCGGTTACTCCCAGTTTATTCAATAAGAAGGCGATTTCCCCGGGCCGGTCTGACATCTTTTCCCGGCTGATCTCCAGGGCCGCTTGATATGTTTCGGCCGCTTTAGACAAATTATCCAGGCCTTTATAGGTTTTTCCCACCTTTTTTAAAACGGTCAAGGCCATGATCCCGTCGGTAGCTTCTTTCTGACGGATGGTTTTAAGGGATTCCTGAAAGTAATCGAGGGCATGGAGATACTCTTTTTCCTTGTAACGGATTTCGCCGAGGTTGTTAAGGGTATACACCACTGAATCGAAGTTTTTCCGGGGATTTTTTTGATATGTTTCGAGAGCCTGCCGGAAAAACAGGTCAGCGTCCCGGTAATTGGACTCCAGAAAAAAAGCGTTGGCCAGTTCCCGCTTGTAATCCGGGTCGTTTTTCTTCTCGGTGACTGCCCGGAGATAATATTGGACGGACTCGCCCACCTTTAACATCAGGCTGTAAATATGCCCTAGATAATAGGCGGAGACCGGCCGGTCAGGCGTTGCGGTCTCAGCCTGCAAATCCCGGCTGAAAAGCTTAATCGCCTTGGCGAATTCCAGGTTCTCGAAGTCCCGGATCGCTTCCAGGGGAAACTTCCGGCGAATCATCTCTTTTACCGACTGGTCAAACTTCAGGAGCAATTCCTCTTTCAGGCCGGAGCGCTTGGGTGAGGGAACGGCAAAAGAAGGCAACTGATTCCTGAGGAAATTCATATATTTAATTCTGTTTACTTTCAGTTGCTCTAAGGTCGGATACGGTTTTTCCACTTTTGGGGCCAGTTTTTGAGTCCCAGGTTTATGGAGTCTGGCTTTCTGCTGTTTCTGCCGGGCTTTATAGAAATTAAGGCCGATTACCAGGAAAACCGCCAGCATGAAAAGGGAGCTGATCCTGCCCATATTTTTGGATCTTTTTTCTGTCATTATTCTTTAGTTATCCATAGATAATAAGGGATCTTGCAGTCCGGCTTCCTTAAACCCCCGGCTGCGCAGATGGCAGCTGTCGCAACAGCCGCAGGGGTAACCGGCAGGATCGGGATTATAACAGCTGAATGTATGGGAATAATCAACCCCCAACCTGGTTCCCCAGGCGATAATATCAGATTTTCTCAGATTTATTAAGGGAGTGTTTATCCGGATCCGGTTTCCCTCCACCCCTGTTCTGGTAGCCAGAGCCGCGGTTTTCTGAAAGCTGGCGATATATTCCGGCCGGCAGTCCGGGTAGCCGCTGTAATCCAGGCAGTTTATTCCGATAAAGATATCCCCCGCTTTCAAGACCTCAGCCCAGGCCAGAGCCAGTGACAGAAAGATGGTGTTGCGGGCGGGAACGTAAGTGACCGGGATTCCCGGCTCTCCCGCCGGCGGCACTTCTATCTCGTCGGTCAGGGCGGAACCGCCGAACGTTCGTAAATCCAGCCTGATGATTTTGTGCTGGGCGGCTTCCAGTTCTATGGCTGATTTCCTGGCCCGCTCCAGTTCCACCCGGTGCCGCTGCCCGTAATCCACGGTCAGCAGATAGAGGTCAAACCCCTGCTCACTGGCCAGAGCAGCTACGGTAGTGGAATCCAGCCCCCCGCTGAAAAGTATCACCGCTTTTTTCATAGTTTGAGCGCTTCCATGAATTTTTTTGTCTGACGGTCATCGAAAACCAGATCACTCTTAAATCTCTGCCGGGCGTTTTCTCCCAGCCGCCGCCGCGTTTCATCGTCATTCAGCAGGAGAATAACCGCTTCCGCCAAGGCTCCGGCATCCCCGTCGGGAACCAGGGTTCCTTCCCGGCCGTTCCGGACGATTTCTCCGATTACCTCTTTGTTATCGAAAGCTATCACCGGCAGCCCGGCGGCCATCGCTTCCATCGGGGCATTGGGGCTTACCTCGGTTCTGGAGGGAAAAACAAACAGGTCGGAAGCCGCCAGATAATCGCTGACATCGGATTTCACCCCCAGATAGCTGATCCTCTCATGAAGCTGAATTAAAGAGGACAGTTTGGAAGAGAAAATCTCCATCTTGTCAGCCAGCAGGCTTCTGCCGGTTCCGTTCACCCCCCGGTAATCGACATTATCAGGGCATAAAGAACATAGCGGCCCCAGAATCAGGAGTTGAGCGGAAGATACCCGTTCCCTGACGATCCGCCAGGAATCCAGTAACAGATCGACGCCTTTGGCATACTGCACTCCCCCGACAAAAATCACGATTTTGCTTGAGCTTTCCAGTCCCAGGCGTTTTCTCAACTCCTTTTTCCGGGCCCGGTTTATTTCTCTGATCGCGTTCTCATCAACCTTATTCAGGATGGTAACCACTTTGCGTTGAAAAGCCCTGGCTCCGGAACTCTTGCGCAGATCGTTTTCCAGCGCCGGGGAAACCGCTATCAGCCGGTCAGCCCACAGCCAGTTCTTTTGGTAAAAGGAAATTCTTTCAGGCTGATAACGGGAAGAGAACAGAATCACCACTTTTTTCCGGATAATTTTAAGGAAGGCGAACAGCCAGATCCGGTAATTATTTCCCACAAAGCAAACCGTCTTATATCGCTTTCTCAGCAGCCATAACTGCTTCAGCCGGTCGGGAGAAGCTATTTCAGATACGCTTATCTCCTGGGAAAGAGGGGGCGTATTAAACCGGCATTCAGGAGAATTATCAGGGCCGCCCGGCCGGGCAGGTTTTATATTGATGACACTGACCGAAACCCCCGCCCGATGAAGCCGGTCGGCCAGCAATCTGGCCTGGGAAGCCTTGCCCGTAGCCAGGTACAGGCCGTCAATCATCAAACAGACCGAGAGGATTTTCATTCAGCATACATCTTTATATTTGCGGTAATCGCCTGAGGTTACCCAACCATTCCTGATGGTTCAGATACCAGTCGATGGTTTGAGGCAATCCCCGCTCAAAGGTCACTGACGGTTGCCACCCCAGCTCCCGCTCGATTTTCCGGGCATCGATAGCGTATCTGCGGTCATGGCCTTGCCGGTCATCCACATACCGGATTAACGATTCCGGCTTGTTCAGCCGCTTTAAAATCAGTCTGACCACATCGATGTTTTTATATTCATTATTTCCCCCGATATTATACACCTCCCCGCTTTTCCCCCGTCTCAAGACTTCCCAGACCGCGCTGCAATGGTCATATACATGCAGCCAGTCCCGGATCTGGCCGCCGTCGCCGTACACCGGAAGTCTCTTGTCCTGCCAGGCGTTGCTGATCATCAGGGGAATCAGCTTTTCCGGAAACTGGCAGGGGCCGTAATTATTGGAACAGCGGGTGATCAGCACGTCCATCCCATAGGTGTGCCCGAAGGAGTGAACCAGGTGATCTGCCGCCGCTTTACTGGCGCTGTATGGAGAATTGGGACAGAGCCTGGTGTCTTCCCGGAATTTGTCGTCATCAGGCCCCAGAGAACCGTAAACCTCGTCCGTGGAAACCTGCAAAAAACGCTTGATGCCGCATTCCCTGGCGGCCTCCAGCAGGTTCAGGGTTCCCTGAACATTCACCTCCACAAAGATCCCGGGGCCGTCGATCGACCGGTCCACATGGCTTTCGGCCGCGAAATTGACTATCGCTTCAACCTCGAACTCTTTTAATAATCCGTTTATCAGAGCGTTATCACCGATATCCCCTTTGATAAACCTATGGCGCTGTAAGTACCCCCCGTTCAGGTTATCCAGATTGCCGGCATAGGTAAGCTTGTCCAGGTTTACCACCGTTAATTCCGGAAATTCGTCCAGCAGCATCCGGACAAAGCAGCTGCCGATAAAACCGGCTCCCCCGGTTACCAGTATATTTTTCATCCCTTTCCTTGATGGGCTATCATATTTCTTATCGGTCCCCATAATCCCGGGGGACTGACGGTTTTATAGAACTTCGTCAGTTTTTCCCGCTCCGGCGGCCTGGTAAAAAAAGCGATGGTCACCCAACCAGAGGAGCAGACAAGCGTGGAAACCAGCAACTGCTCCCAATACGGCTCAGCGGGAATAATAAGATATCTTGCGGCCAGATAGATAAACGGCCCGCCCACTGAAGCGACCAGTCTCGCATAAATATTAAACCGCCACCACCACCATTGAGCCCAGTCCGCCGGTTTGCTCACCAGGTTAATCCCTATAAGGAAGGCCACAATATCGACCAGATAGTTGGTTCCCATGGCAATGGGAATGGCCAGCAGCAGGATAACCACGCCCAGGATTCTGCCCATTGAAAGGTAATGTTCCTCTGAGGCTTCCGGTTTTATGTGAGGCCGGTAAAGGTCGAAAACGGCCATCTGGGCGCCGGCGTTCAAATGGCCGGCCATCGAGGAAATGGAGATCGACATCAAAGAGATGACGAACAACCCTAAGACCCCGGGGGGAAAATAGCGCTTTATCATCAACCCGAAGGCCAGCTCATGGTCCATCAAAGGGGTTCGGAGATCAGGCCACAAGGCCATCGCTCCCAGAGACGGCAGAGTGACCAGTAAAATCACCCCGAACGAAACCAGGGTAGACCAGAAAAATATTTTGGACGCCTCTTTCGGGCTTTTACTGGAGAGAATCCGCTGGCCTTCGTACGGGCTTTCCAGGGGAGCGGCGTCTCCGCCGTACCCCAGAAAACCGGAAAAGAACCAGATAACCACCAGGTAAACGGAGAGAAGCTCGTCCTTTCCAGGGGGAAGGCTTCTTAATACCCCTTTTCCCCAGGAATCTATCAAGGCTTCCTGTAATCCGAGGGGGCCGTTGAAATCCCATAAAACCGCCACCGCCAGCACCAGCAGTCCGGCGATGATAATTACCGAATGAAAGGCGCTGGTAACCACTATCCCTCGATAACCGGAAACAATAATCAACAAAAGAGTGACAGGAACGATAATAAGAAGCGCCTGCAGTTTGGTAAATCCGAAGATGGGTCCGGCGATCTTGGTAAACGCCAGTAAACCGGCTCCTCCCCAGGCGGCGGCGGAAATGAAAGCCGAACGAAAGGCTACCCACCCCCTCATGAACACGGCTCCGGAACCGGAAAAGCGAATCCGGTAAAAATCGGCCGGGGTTGCCAGGTTGGTTTTATGCCAGAACGAAGCGAACAGAAAGGCGGCGATCATCCAGCCGGCAGTGTAACGCGCCAGATACCACCAGCAGACGTAGAGGCCGGTAATAACCGCCAGACCGCTGTACATAACCACCCGGTCGAGATTGACAAAAGCGGCCGCATAGGAAATCCCGTTCAACCATCCGGGCAGGTTGCGGTTACCCAGGAAGAACTGATTCTCCCCTTCACCGTCTTTTAAACGAAGTATCAGGATAATGGCTAATGTTATCAATATATACACCAGCATTATCAGGAAGTCGATAGTGGTTATCTGGGGAGAGGAGAGGCTCAATTAAGAATCCCATTCGTTTCTGGGTTCGTTTATTAACCGGAAATAATCTTTATACTGGGAACGCTCTATATTATTTCCGCTTGCATAGCCCTGAAAGAATCTTAGTTTATCACAGTTGGTAAAAACCTTCCGGCTTTGAAATCCCTTGGTGGATTTCCGCAGTTTGCGCAAATCCCGGATCAGCCAATTCCGATTTTTCTTATTATATATCCGGGCGGCTTCACAATCAATAAAACCAATCTCCGGCTCCGGGGAAAACAGGGAAAGCACAAGGTGATTCGCCCTGAGATCCCCGTGATAAAAGAAGCCGTTATGAAGCTTTCCCACTGTCTCTCCCAGTGTTCTCAGTAACTTGCGTTTATATCTTAAGCTGTAAACACCCTCTTTTTCTCTCCTGTATTCAGATAAATAATTGTTTAATGTTTTAACAGTACAGGAATTTCCATGATTTGTTCCTGCAGGCTGGGCGGAAGAGGAGCTCCCGCTTCCAACCGGAGGGTGGCAGGGGGCGTGTTTGCTGGAAAAACAATTCCTGAGGGAACAAGTTTTGTTCAGTTCGGGAATTTCCCGGGAAAAATATCCGCTGAACCGGATTATCCCCCATTTTCTGCGGGCCAAGGCGGTTATAGGTTCCGGCACCCGGAACCCCCTTTCCCATAATACCCTGCTGTTTCTTTCCTCTTTAATGCAAACAGGGGTGGAAAAGGACTTACGCAACCGGCGGCCTATTGTTTTTCCTCCGGAAATCTCCTTATACACCAACCGTGATTCCGGATTTTCCGGAAGGCTGAAAAGAACTACCCGGGAAAGGGAAGTATTCTTTATAACCCTGCAATCAAGAGCGTTTTTCAGGATTTTCTCAAACGGTTCGGCTGTGTTGTCGAGTAAGCTTCTCAACCCCTGCAAAAGCTCACTCATAAAAACACCCCCCTAAAAAAGCTGAGACTGCCCATAATGAGCAGTCTCAGCTTGGACCGATTGAACCCGAATAATTCGGGAATCATAGCAAAGCAGATGATATGTTGTTGAAAATAGTTACTTCAGTTTCCCTTCAACTTTTTGGGCTAACAAATTTTGTATGGACGTTGGCCTAATTCAATGTATAGGAATT
>JBHHXV010000098.1:0-7905 GCA_046757225.1 bacterium | reverse complement strand
CTCACCGATCTGGGGTATGTAATCGAGAGCGACTGCGCCGGACAGGGAGCCTGCGGCCGCTGCAAGATCAAGGTTTCCGGCCGGTATAACGCCGGGTTCTCTCCCCATGTGACCGATGAAGAGCTTTCCCGGGGGATCTGTCTCTCCTGCACCACGATCATAGAGGGGGATATGACCGTGGAATTCCTGAGGGAGTTCAAGGTCAGCCAGGATAATATCCTCCAGGCCCGGCCGGGAGAGCTGTTCAAAGTGGGGCACTGGGAAATCAGCCCCCGGATAAAAAAGGTTCACCTCCAGCTTTCCCCCCCCGACCTGGGGGACTGTATCAGCGACCTGGAAAGGGTTAAGCGGAAGCTGTCCGCTAAAGGTTTTCCGGTGGATCATTTCTATTGCAGCCTGGATTTGCTGAACCGGCTGCCCCTTCTCCTTCGGGATCATGACTGGGGGATTACCCTGACCCTGATGGAAACCCGGGACTCCCTTCAGGTGCTGGAGATGGAAGCGGGCGACGAGACCGGCTCCCGCTACGGCCTGGCGGTGGACGTGGGCACCACCACGGTAGTGGCCTATCTGGTCGATATGCTGACCGGTAAAAAGACGGCGGTGGCCGCTGATTACAACCGGCAGATTTCCTGCGGGGACGATGTTATCTCCCGCATGATTTACGCTCAGAAAGGGGGACGGGATAAATTGCGGGATCTGGTGGTGGACACCATCAACTCACTGGTGGACAGGGTCTGCCGGAAAGCAGGCATCACGCCGGACCAGATCGACAGCTTGACTGCTGCCGGAAATACCACCATGACTCATCTGCTGCTGGGGCTGGAAACCAGGTTTATCCGCCAGGAGCCCTATATTCCGGTGGCCAACCATTTTCCGATCATCAAGACCGCTGATGTGGGAATAAAGGTGAACCGGCATGCCCGGTTGTATTGTTTTCCCTGTATTTCCAGTTATGTGGGCGGGGATATCACCGCCGGGGTGCTGCGCTCGGAGATGTATAAAAAGGCGGAGATCACCCTGTTTATCGACATCGGAACCAACGGTGAGATCGTGCTGGGGAATTCCGACTGGCTGATGACCGCTTCCTGTTCTGCCGGTCCGGCGTTCGAGGGGGGCGGGATCGCCTGCGGCATGCGGGCGACCGGGGGAGCGATCCAGAAGATTACCCTTGAGCCTGAAACCCTTACTCCCGAGATATCGGTAATCGGCAGTCAGCGGCCGGCCGGGATCTGCGGATCCGGGATCATCGATCTGCTGGCGGAGCTGTTCGTCTGCGGGGCGGTAAACCGGCAGGGAAAGATAGATACCTCTTTAAAGAATGACCGGATAAGAGAGCGGGAGGGGGTAGGGGAATACCTGCTCCTTCCGGCGGATCAGTCTGAGACCGGCCGGGAGATATTCTTTTCCGATCAGGATATCGACAATCTCATCCGGGCCAAGGGGGCGGTCTATTCCGGGTTCCGGGTGCTGCTGGCCGAGACCGGCTTTACCTTTAATGAAGTCGATTCCTTTTTGATCGCCGGTGGGGTGGGAAATTATCTGAACCTGGAGAATGCCGTGAGAATCGGCCTGCTGCCGGATATCCCCCTGGAGAAATTCATGTACCTGGGAAACAGCTCGGTCGTGGGTGCTCACCTGGCTCTGGTTTCCCAGAAACACCGGGAGGACGCCTTCCGGGTCGCCTCAATGATGACCAATATAGAATTAAGCGTCATTCCCTCTTTTATGGACGAGTATATATCCTCTCTGTTTCTCCCTCACACCAACCTTTCCGATTTCCCCAATGTAGCGAAAATGCTGTAGCCCGAATAATTCGGTTTAGAAATCAACCCGGTATCCTAAGCTCAAGAAGTAAGAGGTGGTGAAATCAAGTTGATCGATCCGGTTTTCATCCCACTCAGCTCCCGTCTCCAGTTCAAGCCAGACCAATTTTCTCCAGCGATAGTCCAGCCGCAGGACCGGTTTGAATTTTACCCGTTCCTCTTTTTTCCGCTTGTTCTTTCGGAAATCGAGTCTCAACCTGGGGTTGACCCGAAAATTCCTGGTGTACGGATAGCGGGTATTGAGCAGTACGGAATAGGTGTCAGTGGTGCTGGCGTCAGAGTAACGCAGCCCCAGGGTGGTAATATCGCCAGCTGTTATCAGGTTGCTTCCTATCAGCTGGGTGTTGTAAAAATACTCGTATCCGGTTCCTTCCACGCCCTCAACTCCACCTGAGGAATGGGTGGACGACAATCTGCTGATGGTAAGATCTCCGCTGAGCTGCAGCTTATCGTTTAACTGGTGGGTTAATCCTAATAAGAATGATTTGCTGATAGCGGTGCGGTCTGTCGCCAGTTTACGCACCTCTTTTTCGCTCATTGTCTTGAGCATATCAACCGGTGAATCCGTATCCGGGCCTTGTCCGATAGTCGCGTTGCTGGTGGAGAGCGGCGGACTCTTGCGATAGTCGTATGACAGATTGAGGATAGTCTCGGTCGGTAAAGTCAGGTTACCCATGAGGAGAAAGGTATTGAGTTCCTTATAGGAAAAATCATAATCCATAAAACTGAAAAATGACCGTTTGAGGTGAAAATAGCGCACTTCTCCGCCAGCCGCCTGGCGGTCTGAAAGATCATTCACCATCTGGTTGATGACAAAGGCGTTGAAATCCCAGTTGTCCGCAAAGGTTCCGAAATCGAAGTTCAAACCGTAAAAATATCTGTTCTTCTCATAGGTGTCTATTTTGGGGGTGTTTACCGGAAAGCCGGATATTATATTGGTTTTGACTTTGGAGTTTAAGGGAAAGCTGAAGACGACCCCGTCGAACCGCCCGAGCACGCCGCTGCTGGAACTCTGTTGCCGGCCGATCTTTATCGATACCTGTTTACGTTTGTGCAGACACTTGAAATATGAGCGGCTTAACCGGCTGACATTATCCGATACATCAAGAAAATCACGTTCAAAACCACCGATAATTACCGATCCGAATTCGTAGTTGTCGCTGCGGTAACGAACCGTCAAATCCAGGTTGGAATTAAGGGATGAGGTGTTATGAGTAAGCCCGCCCAGGTCAGTGTAGCTGTCATTACGGTTGCCGAACTGGGAAAAGCTCCCGTAGATTTCCATCTTTTTCCGCTCTCTTTTCGCTCTTTTCAGCTTTTTCCGGGGTTTTGCCCGGGCGGTTTCCAGGCCGGCCAGTCGTTGGTTGACCCGATCCGCGCCCTTTCCTTGGGGATAAAGGCGCAGATACTCCCGGTACTCAGCCCGGGCATGAGAGCGTTGACCGTTCCGTTCCCGGGCCAGACCGAGAAGCTCCTGGGCCTTTTGCCGGTATTGGTGGCGCGGATAATTCAAGACCTTGGTATATAACTGGATTGCCCGGCGGTATTTACCGTCGGTCAAGGCCTTTTTGGCTTCTTCCATTATCAGGCCTAATCGCTTCGGGGACATGGCCGGCAGTTTCACCTTTAAAGCTTTTGCTGTTTTCCGGTTGGTTGTCTCAGGAGGGTCGAGTTTTAATAATGGGGCATATACATATCCGAGAGCTCTGCTTTCATCACGGACAGTTTCTTTTACCTTAAAAACAGCGTACCAGTTGTCTTTTAGAAAATCGGCTTTTACTCTTTGGCCGGCTTTCAATTTACCTGATACTTTTGACTTTATAGAACGATCCGCCCGGATATTTGTCGTTGAATGCACATATCTTGTTATGCCCCAATTTTGAGCAAAAACAGGCTTAAATAAAAACAAGGACAGCGCCAGGACAAAAGGAAGGCGGATAAACTTTACCAGCATGGTCTCGAAGCGTCGCGGCCTTTGACGCTGATGGTCATACTGCGAAAATCACCCCCGCTTTCAACCTTGAATGTGACTGTTCGTTTAAAAAAAAGAGTCAGGTACGGCCCTCCTCCCAGATCCCCCTCATAATTTACATTGGAAAGGTCGGCGATATCATTGGGCGGCGGCAGAACCGATTCCCGGGCAAATAATGATTTTCTGAGGGCCGGTTTTACTGCCATCAGTGAAAGTTTAATCCGCAGTTCATTGCCTGATTCTTTGGGAAAATGCCTTACGTAGCGTACCGGAAAATTAAACCTTACCGTAATTATGGAACAATCGGAATTCTCGTCTATGAAAACCTCGTCTATGATCTGATGTCCCGCGTCAGTAAAAGCTAACATTGTGGGAGCCTCTCCGGCGTAAACCCGCCAGGATGATAATAACAGCAACGCAATACATGATATTTTAATAAGAATAGACTTTCTCATGTTACCAGCCTCCCTTACTTGCGCTATGCTTGTTGCTGCGGTATTTCTTCATGGTGGTCATAGAGCTGTCATTGTATTCATGGCAGGTCCCGGAACAGTCTCTAAGCTCAGACACTGAGTAATATACCCCATTATACTTTTTGTGTTTGCTCTGTTTAAATTTGGACGCGTGACAACCCGCGCAATCCGGTTTGTAGGCACCGTTTTTCCAGTTTACGACTTGACTGTTATTCTGATGGCAGCCATTGCAGCTCATACTGGATTTATGACCATTGGGATAGCTTGACGATGAATGACTGTATGTGCTGACAGACCCCCAACCGCGCGTGCTATGGCATTCATTACATTCCACCGATACAACCATATGGTTTCCCGGTTTTCCCGGCGCTCTTGACCCGTTATGGCAGGTGGAGCAGGAGCCGCTGACCGAGCTGTGATCGACCCTGGCCCCTGACCAGCTGTTGGTGGTGTGGCAGTCGTCGCAGGTGTTTGAGCTGGTGATATGTCCGTTATCCTTTCCCCGGGCGGTGCTGCCGTTATGGCAGGTGGAGCAGGAGCCGCTGACTGTGCTGTGATCGACTTTGGCTCCTGACCAATGGCTGGTTTTGTGGCAGTCATCGCAGTTGTTGGAACTGGAGATGTGGCTGTTATGTTTGCCGGTGGCGGTATTCCCGTTATGACAGGAGTAACAGGGGTCGCTTATTAAGCCGTGATCGACTTTGGCTCCTGACCAGCGGCGCGTGGTATGGCAGTCGTCACAATTGTTGGAGCTGATAATATGGCTGTTACTTTTACCGGAAACCGTTTTGCTGTCATGACAGGCAGAGCACCTGCTGAAAGCCAGGTTATGATCGAATTTGGCATTGGACCAGCCATTGGTCGTGTGACAATCACCGCAGGTATTGGTTGTGGGAATGTGATTCTTGTTTTTGCCCGGGGCCATTCTGTCATTGTGACAGGTTTCGCATTTCCTGGGTGTGCCCTTGAACATCCCGCGAACATGACAGCTTTCACATTCAACCCGTTGATGCAGGCCGGTAAGATCATAACCGGTAGACAAATGTTCGGACACGCGCATTAACTTACTGGCGCCAAAAGACGGAGCAGCAGAGAAAATAATCGTGCAGAGTAAGAATGTATTCAAAAGTATCCGGTTTTTATCGTTTGTTTTCATCTTTTTCCTCGCAGTATCAATGCAAATTTTTTATCTCTTTAAATGACTTGGTAATATGGCACCGTTGGCAATTCGACCAGAATATCCCGGAATGCACAGAATCTTTTTTATGACAGCTGTAGCAGCTCTTGGAGAGCTTAATCTTGCCTTTGACCGGTTTCCGGTGGCAGGAGCGGCATTCCAGCCCTTTGTGCGCGCCGTCCAGGGCAAAACTGCTGTGCTCAAAACGCCAGAAGCTCCAGCTGTTAGGGTTATGACAGGCGCCGCATTTGTCGCCCAGACGCCGCTGGTGTTTATCCTTGGATTTATGACAGCTGGAGCAGCTGATAGGAGTACCGGTGTAAGCCGCCTCCAGGTGGCATTCTTCACATGAGGCTGCCGCGTGCAGACCTATAAGCGGAAAATTGGTAATGTCATGATCGAAAAGAATCTTTTTTTTCCAGCTCTTGATATTGTGGCAGCGGTTACATAATTTCCCCTGTTTGCTTTTATGAATATCGTTCTTTTGATGGCAGCCGTAACAACCCCTTCTTAATCTCTCCCGGTAACATTTACCGCAATCGGTCAGACTGATTTTATCTTTGCCGGGAAACACCGTCGTGTCGTGGTCGAACCGGGAACGCTTCCATTCCCGCGCGGCGTGACACGGCCCGCAGTCCCGGCCATAAGCTCCCTTATGAACGTCATTGAACTGATGGCACCCGTAACAGGCGGCTTTCAGCTTCTCTCCTCTATGGCAGGTGTCACAATTGATTTTGCGGTGTTTTTCTCTAAGAGGAAAGCCTGATTTGTCGTGGTCGAACATTATTTTCTTCCATTGCCGGCAGTCATGGCATTTATCGCACTTTCGGCCATAGCGTCCCTTGTGCTCATCTTTGCCCTTATGACAAGCGTAACAGGTGATTACAAGCTTATCCCGATAAAGATTTCCCGGGTGGCACGAGTCGCAATCAGTCTTGCGATGCCTGCCTTTAAGCGGGAACTTGGTCTTTTCGTGATCGAAGATCGTTTTCTTCCACTTTTCGGTGCCGTGGCATTTTTTACAGAGCTTGCCATAGCGCCCCTTGTGCATGTCCTGGAGTTTATGGCAGACATAACAATCGGAGATCTCAAGATGGCCGACTTTTTTCCGGTGCTTGAAAATAGACTTTTTCCAACTTTTGGTGTGGTGGCATTTATCGCATAACCTGGTGTATTGCCCGCCGTGGATATCATTCGGTTGATGACAAGCGTAACAGTCGGATATTTTGATCCGGCCGATCTGTTTTGTTTTCTGATGGTCAAAGCCTGGTTTCTTCCACTTCTCGGTGCTGTGACAGTTTTTACACATCTTTGAATAGCGCCCGTTATGAACATCCTGGAGTTTATGACAGGCATAACAATCGGAGATTTCAAGATGGCCGACTTTTCCGCGGTGCTGGAAAACAGCCTTTTTCCAATCATCCGGGCGGTGACATGTTTCACACAACTTCGTGTAGCCCCCGCCGTGGACATCATGCAGCCGGTGGCAGGCGTAGCAGGCGCTCGGAGTCTTTTTATATCGCGTTTCCGGGTGACAGCCGGGGCAACCGACCTTTTTGTGCCTGCCCTTTAAAGGGAACTTTGTCTTGCTGTGGTCAAACCGGGCCTTGGACCAGTTAGACTCCAGGTGACAGTTACCGCAGTTCTTGCCCAGGCGGCCGTAATGCCGATCTCTTTTTTTGTGGCATTCCGGACACTTTGACGGCGTGTCCCGGTATTTTGTTTTAAGGACATGGCACCGGGAGCAATTGAGATTGCGGTGGCTTCCCTTGAGGGGAAAATCAGTCAACCGGTGATCAAACATATCCTTATCCAGGCGGATGATATCGAAATTCCGCCCCTTATGATCAGTATGGCAATGCTTGCATTCGGTTTTCCCGGCGTCCGGGCTGCGGCCGTGAAAGCCGGACTTCCGGCTGATATCCGCGGCCACCTTTTTATGGCAGGCCAGGCATAAACTGCGCTGCGAGGTCTGCTCAAAGTGCCGATGGCATTTTTTACATGCATCTTCGTGTTTCGCGTGCTTTTGCACCAGTTCTCCCGGTGAGAAAAGGTGCTCTATCGAAGCGGTCGTTATGGTAGCGAAAACCAGCAACATTATCAAGGCCACCAAGGACGGCAAAAGAGTATACAGCTTCAACATTCAGGTAATATCAATACATATGCACGACGACAATATGTACGGTCGCCACGACTATGAGCAATATGTAAAGGGGAAAATGAAGCAGATGCCACATGGCCAGCAGTTTTTCATAAAAGTTAAACTCCGCTATATCCAGCACCATAGTCAGGTGATTATCGAGTATCATTTTGGCCTGGCGGCTTCTACTCTTTTTTTCATCTTCAGGCCATTTCTCCCTCAGCGCCGCTTCCGCCAGAGCCTGCTCCAGATCCCTGGTAATATTGAAATGGGTCCACCTGGTCCAGACATTTAAAAAAAAAAGGTATCCGAAAACG
>JBHHXV010000097.1:0-7912 GCA_046757225.1 bacterium | reverse complement strand
TGGTGAACCTTCGATTGGCTTTCCACTGCGTAAAATGGGAAAAATATTTACCGGGTTTGGGGAAAACTATGACTTCAGGCTTCAAGTTCGACAATTTTTCCTTTCCGCTCTTATCCAGACCTTGAGCGGTAAGCAAAAAATATACGGCATCTTCGAGCTTGATTTTTTTCTTGTCTACCAAGAAATTCGGCCCTCTACTGTTATTGGCCAATTGGCGTAGAGGTGAAATGATAGCAACCCCGTATTGATACTTTTTAAAGGAGGAAGGAGGGGTATTGCTAAAACTTTCCGTAAGACCGCTAATCAAGGTCTGCCCGGAAAGCATAAAAAATAAAGAAAGGGATCTTTTCCGATTATTAAAAAAAGATATTACAGCGGTTTTTAGGGGAAACCGTATCTTCGGATGATCGAAAAACGCCTGATTGCTTTCGGAAAACAGCGCCTTGATTTGATTGTAAAATCTTATATCACTACTGGGATAAAAAAAAAATGATTCGGAACCCAGTACCCTTGCTATTCGATCAAGCATAATGTTTACTGAATAGAATTCCGCTATTTTTTTACATAATTCTTTTTTAAAGACATTTTCCGCTTCCGAAGAATTCAGCGTATCGGAAACATACTGGAATAATTCTTCATGTTTTTCTCTGTACACAGGAAAAATTGTTTCAATAACCTCGACCGCCCTATTGGTTGCCAACCGATAAATATTCTTTGCTTCAAGAGACTCGGCGGTTATCAGTTTTAATGTTCCATTTTCAATAAACCGCTCAACATATTCCGGAAGAGGTTGCGGAAAACCCGGAACCTTCACTTTTTTATAATGGTACGCTACAAAAGGTTCAACAACATATATTTGCTTTCCCTTTTTGATATCTCTTTTTAAGATATTACTGTTTACATGGTCGAAGGATTCAACGACAACGTTCCGTGGTTCCATTACCCTAACTTTTTTTCATCATTGGGGGGGTGACGAATGGCCCGTCATGAGAATTTTGAACTAAGCCAATCCGGCTCTTACCAGATCCTGGAGGGTAACCATTCCCACTACTTCCTTCGTGGTTCTATCCAAAACCGGCATCAGGTTTATCGGTTTTTTTCTTTCCTGCATCCGTTTCAGTATATCATAGGCCTTCTCATCGGAATAGGTGTATGAGGGATCCGGGTTCATTAAATCAGACAGGCTTTTTTGAAAGAGGGGGTGTTCCATTTCCAGATGGGTGCGGATATCGTAATCGGTGATCAGGCCGAGTAGATGGTTTTTATCATCAACCACCGATGCGGCTCCCGCCCATTTTGAAGAAAGAATACCCAGCATATCTTTAATGGAGGCGTTTATATTGACGACCGGGTTGTGTTCGTCCCGCTTCATGACATCTTCCACCCTGCACAACAGCCTCCGGCCCAGACTGCCCCCCGGGTGAAACAGGGCGTAATCCTCCATGGAGAATTTTCTCTGTTTCATCAGGGCGATTGCCAGAGCGTCTCCGATTACCAGGCAAAGGGTGGTGCTGGTAGTAGGGGCCAGGTTATGGGGACAGGCTTCCTGAAGATCCCCCATATTGATGACACAGTCAGCATAACGGGCCAAAGTTGATTTGGCATTGGCGGTCAGCGCAATAATAGCAGCGCCTATTTTTTTTATTGCCGGAAGGATATAGATCAGTTCGCTGACTTCCCCGCTCCGGCTGATGATCAAGACCACGTCATCCTTGCCCACCACCCCCAGATCACCGTGCATCGCTTCGCCGGCATGTATATACACGGATGAAGTGCCGGTGCTGGAAAAGGTGGAAGAGATTTTCCGGGCGATCAGACCGGACTTTCCCACCCCGGTGATTACTGTTTTTCCCCGGCAGGCAAGGATATGCCTGAAAGCATCATAAAGAACACTTTCTAATTCGTCCTGAAATTTTATAAGCGCTTCAATCTCTGTGGTAAACACTTCCTGGAAACAGGATATTATTAACTCTTTATCCATAATTAAATAATTTGTGAATTATCTCAATTCAACAAAACGATGCTGAAGTAAACCGTTAAATCTTTTCCAGAAGGGAGGAACAGAGGTAGGGTATTTATGATACCACGGGCAAATTTCATCAAACAAAATCAGATCGTCTTTATGCCAGGGATAGTCGATAAAGCGGGTTGTTTCTCCGTCAGGCAGTTTCTTTTCCACCCTGTTGCAACAGTAAAAATATTTTTTATGAGAACTGCTTGATCTCATATACCGGAAATAATTGCTGATAACCGAATTATTCATCTCCTGCATTGAAGCAATGTTAATAAAAAGATCGATAGGCATTTCTCTCAACAATTCATATTTCTCGGCTTCCATAAAGGAAACAGAAGCGTCTCTTTTGCTCTTTTCGCCGGTTATCAATCCGACTTGCAGGTCCGGCAACACCTTTCGCGTGTAATAAACGTCAAACAAAAGGGTTCTTCCCAGATTAACGCTTACCACCTTTAACTCCGGCTCTATCGATTTCAATAAAGACCCCATACAGCCATAACCGTCTCCTATTACGCAGACAGTCTTTATTCCCGCTTCCAGAAAGGGCGACGACTCAGGAATATTATTGCCGAATAACTGCGATAAAACGGCTTTCAACGGCAGAGCCTGTTTTACACAGACATAATTGAGAATTCTTCCGCTTTTATCGGCCACCTCGAATATTTTCTTCCGGATGAACTCAGGACATTCATATGCATCCAACATCCTGGCGGATAAGTAACTTTCAGGAAAATGCACTATCCGGTTAATAAATGTCCCGGGAATCAAACCGCCAAAACCTGTGCCTTTAAGATTTAAAGCGCCGTCTATTAATGCGGCTTCATGACCTCCGATCTCCTTCCAATGACTGGAAGTGACCTCTGAATATTCGTAAGAATCAGCATAATAAACATTATACAGATATTCAATTATCGCCTCATATCCTTTTTTTACATTTTCCTGCATTATATTTTCCTGCATTATGGACAATTTCGTGTTGAAGGGCAAATATCAGTGGTACCTGCCGACGCTTCACGGCACCATGATCTCCTGACCCAGAACCTCATACATGATAAGCAGGGAAATAAGGCCGGCCAGGGTGGATTCCGCCCCCTGGTTGGGATTGGGGCCGGTGGGAGTGAGGCCGTCGCAGCAGCTGCCGCTCTTGAAGTTGTAAAGCTGAAGATTAAGATCGTTCCGGCCCATGAACCATTCCAGACAGCGCCGGGCCTCTTTCAGCCAGAATTTATCCCCGGTGGAGCGGAAGGCCTCAGCGCAAGCCTCCACCAGGCACATGGCGTCGATCGGCTGCTGGTCGAAGTGAGAGCGCTCCTTTCCTTTAACAAACCAGCGCTCATTACCCACCAGAGACAGATGCCCGTCCGAAGCGGTCTGTTGTTCCAGGAGCCATTTCAGGGATTTGATTCCGGTCTGATACATATCCGGGTCGGGAATCCACTGGCCGGCCAGCAGAAGCGCCTGGGACAGCTTGGCATTGGCGTAAGTCAGGATCTCTTCGCACCAGTACCATTTTTTCGTGCTATTTTTTACAAACAGCTTATGAAGCTTTTCCGCCAGAACTGACCGCAGCCGGCGGGCGGTCGCATCTCCGCTGTATACTTCCATATAGGCCTGTAAAGCGATAATGGTAAAAGCCAGGGAACGGGGAAACCGGAAATCCTCCACCACTTCCAGCCCCTCCATAAAAAGACGGCTGGCCAAATCCCGGGTCGAATCGTCCGGGGCGCATTTGACCGCTATGGCCAGCCCCCAGAGCGAACGGGCATGGGAATCATCGCTGCCCGCGTCCTCCAGCCACTTCCGCTCATAGGACATGAAGTTGCGGAACCGCCTGTTTTTCTGATTAAAGGCATATAAAAGAAAGGAGAGATAAGTCTGTATCAGCGGGATTACCGTATCATCCTGGCATAGCGAGTAGTACATACTGACCGCGATCAAGGACCGGGCGTTATCATCCACGCAGTACCCATGGTTCCGGTTCGGGGTGGCGTAGGTGGAGTGTTGCAGCATGCCGACGCCGTCAGTCATAACCCGCAGGTGTTGAAAGCTGATCTCCGGCAGTTCGTCCAGTATTTTGGGGGTAATATCCATCCCCCGGTAACGTTCCTTAGGCGATTTGATCCACTCTTCATGCACCTGATTGGCCAGTTCCAGGTAATCCCTGGCCACCCGGCTCCATATCATGGGCCGGCAATATTGATAAGCCTTACGGCGCATCCGTTCCAACTCCCGGCCGTCGGAAAGCAGCTTTGTCACCTCCCGGGAAACGGCCTCACTGTCCCCGAAAGGCACCAGCCGCCCTCTCCCTTCCGCCAACACCTCCTGGGCGTGCCAATAAGGGGTGGAAATGACCGCACTTCCCATTCCCAGGGCATAGACCAGGCTTCCTGAGGTAATCTGAACCGGAGAGGAATAAGGGGTCACATAAACATCGGCGGCGCTGAGGTACTGATTCAAGACCTCCCGGCTGACAAACTGGTTGTGGAAGGTTATGAAATCATCCAGGTTAAGCTGGTTTACCAGCTGATGGAGCTTTTGCCGGTAGGAATCCCCGGTGGTTTTCTTGATATGGGGATGGGTGGCCCCCAGGATCAGATAAACCGCCTCAGGATGTTCGGCAACGATCTCCGGTATAGCCTTGATCACCATTTCTATACCTTTGCCCGGCCCCAGCAGGCCGAAGGTAAGGATAATCTTTTTTCCCTCCAGATCGAGCTTATCTTTATACCGCCGCTCGCTTACATAAGGGAAATCGGGAATACCGTGAGGGATATAGGTGATTTGAGAGTCATCAATATTATAGACCTCTTTCAGCATGCTCCGCGCTTTGTCGCTCATCACCACCAGCCGGGCGGAGTATTTGGCCACCTCTAGCATAACGGAGCGTTGATCACTGGAAGGTTCGGCCAGCACCGTGTGCAGCGTGGTTAAGACCGGCATCCTGAGCGCCTTGAGCAATCGGATGATGTGCGCTCCCAGTTTGCCGCCGAAGATGCCGTATTCATGCTGCAGGATAACCGCGTCATATTGATTTATATTCAGGAAATCCGAGGCCTGAACATAATCGGACAAGTGATTGGCCCGAAGCTGAAACTTGACCTGATCCGGATAGGAATACCCCTGAACAATATCATCCATTGCCAGGACCTCTACCCGGCCGTTGTCAGCGACCTCCTGAGAAAGGGCCTCGCGGATATCGGTGGTAAAAGTGGCGATACCGCACCGCCGGGGCAGATAATTGCCTATGATGGCAATGTTTTTTACTCTGCTTACCTTATCATTGTTTTTCATATAGACTCTTGTTTCTTCAGTTATTAAAACTCCGGTTTAATATAAACAGGTTTCCCTTCTTTCACTTTCCTGATTCCCAGTTGGTAGGCCTCCTGGTATTGCCGGGCGATAATATCCCAGCTTACGACATTATCCAGATATATTTTGAGGTTGTTGCCCATGGTCATTCTGAGGTCTTCATCACTGGCCAGCCTGACCAGTTTTCTGCGAAGATTACCCCTGTTGGTGAACAAAAGCCCTCCCTCACTTTCCACTGTCTGGGAAGTCAGGCCCTCCATGGGAGCGGAAGTAATATAAGGCTTGTTGAGAGCGATGATCCTGGCCAGGGTGCCGGACTGGGTCTCGTCCAGTGAGGGCAGCACCAGAAAATCGCAGACAGCCATCACCTTGTAGTAAATCTCTCCCCGGGGAATAAACTTGAAATACTTGGCCATCCCTTCCGATTCCAGCAGTCTCACCTCTCCGATATATTTTTCAAAGTCCGCTTTATGGTTGGGATCGCGCATATCCCCGGCCGCGAACAGGGACCACTCCTGGCCGGTCTTTTCCTGGATCTCATGATAGATCTCCTCCCACATGCCGGTAAGAATATCCCAGCGTTTATTGGACTGAATCCAGCCCACCAGGCCGATAATATGCTTGTCCACAAACTCGTCCAGCCCCAGTTCCCGTTTCAAGGCATCCGTCTCGTGGATACCCCAGCGGAAATCCGGCCGGGCGCCGTGGGGAACGATCATGATATTTTCCGGGGTCTTCCAACCTCTTCCCTTGAAGGTCCAGTCCAGACGCCACTTCTGATAATGGCATTTAAACAGCAGCACCGAACATTTTTCAGATACCCCTTTTATGAACAGCTCTTCCGAAGGCCGGAGCCGGCCGTGAATAGTGTGGGGCTCCACTATCGTGGGATAATCCACCAGCAGATCGAGCATCTTCAGAAAACCCCGGTTCTCGTCGCATTCCCCCTTTTCATTATAATAGTTATAAAGCCCGTATTCGTGTTGAATATGAATAACCTCGGGATTGAGTTTCCTGACCATCTCCACTACCGGAATATACCAATCCTCCCGGGAGATATCGATAATCGGTTTTACGAACTCACCCCTTCCGTCAGTGTGGGAGATAACGCATACCGGACGCTCGGGATCGTTTTTCCGGATAAATTCCAGGGCTTCTTCGGCAAAAGTGGCGATCCCGCATAAACGGGGCGGCCAGCTGGTAATCATAACAAGCGGTTGTCTGTTTTTCATAATTTATTCGGTCTCTTGCTGTATTCGATTTATCTGTTGACTGCAAATATTCCTGAACTCCTCCACTGTAAAGACGATGTCTCCCAATCTGACCGGCTCGGTTTTATTCTCCAGGGTACGCACTACCTGCTGGTACACCTTTTTCGCTTCTCTTGGTTTGTCATTGTCCTGATACAGGTTTCCCAGATAGAAATAAGCCAGGGTGTGCTGCGGGTCCAGGTAAATCACCTTGCCCAGTTCGTCCACCGCCAGGGAGGTCTTTCCTTGGGTCATATAAATCAATCCCACCACCAGATGCGCTTCCAGACAGCAGGAATCCAATTCCAGGGCTCTACGGCAATTCTCCAGCGCTTCATCATAATAATTCATATCAGACTGAATCTGGGCGACCAACAGATAAATTTCAACTGACGGGGAATCATCTTCCAGCGCCTGTTTGAGAAGCAGCAATGCCTTATGCTTCAAATCAGCGTCATCCTTACCGCTTTCAAGCAGTTTCCGGGCCTCATCTATTTTTTCCCGGCCGGACTTATTTTTATCAGAAAGCTGCACAGGTGGGGGCAGAGGAGATATCCTGGCGAGGCTGTCAAACAGATTATCCAGCACCGGCTTCTTTTTATGCGGTTTTAACGCGGTTTCCTTTTTCTTTATTCTCTTGGAATCTTTTTTGTACAGAAAGACATCATTCAACATTACCAGTTTGAAATCAGTCTCAAAATCGTCCAGGGTTTCGCTGTGCCCCAGAAAAAGATAGCCGCCCTCATTAAGAGACTCATAAAACTGATCGATCACCCTCTGGATCGATTCCGGTCGGAAATAAATGGTTACGTTCCGGCAGAAAATAATATCGAAATTCCGCTTGGTTTCAGCGGGAAAGGGCGTCCGGATAAGATTGAAATACTCCAGGTTAACCATATTCTTGATTTCTTCGGAAAGGATATACTTATTCTGAGAGCGCTCAAAATACCGCTCTATGTAATTTTCCGGGGTTTTCTGTTCCACCACTCTGGTTGAATAGACCCCTTCTCTGGCCTCAGCCAAGGCCTTATGGCTGACATCGGTGGCGACAATGTCCACATAAGGACGCACATGGTTCTCCTTCAGGTTTTTAAGGATCATGGCGATAGTATAAGGCTCAGCGCCGGTGGAACAGGCCGCCGACCAGATACGCAGCCCTTTGGTGCTGTTTTTTCTGGTTTTGATTAACTCCGGCAGGATATCGCGCTCCAAGGCTTCAAACTGTTCCCGGAATCGAAAAAAATAGGTTTCGTTTATCGTGATTAAATTAAGCAGCTCATTAAACTCGGCATCCTCTTCATCCCTTCTCACCAGGAAGTTGTAGTATTCATCGTAAGAA
>JBHHXV010000096.1:0-7950 GCA_046757225.1 bacterium | reverse complement strand
CCATGGAGCGCTCGACCTCGCCCCGGAGAACCACGATTCGCTCGTCGCGGCCGATGTACTCCTCAGGAACACGAGTGGCCTCGGGGCCATGCAGCAGGATCCAAGCCTCGGGGTAGACCTCTCGAATCCGCTGCTGCAGAAATTCCCGCAGTTCCTGATAATTGAGCTGCGAAAAGTCGCTTTCATCGCGCTTGAGGGGAAAAGTGAAATGGTGATAGACGCTCTCCTCCAGTCCCTCGAAATCCCAGTCGCTGGGATGGGCTTTCTCCGGGGTGCAGACCTCCATGATCGACTCGATAATATCATCCGCCATCTGGAGAATCATTTCCCTGAGGCCTTTTCCTTCCAGAACCGTTCGCCTTTGATTGTAAATGGCCGTTCTCTGCTGGTTCATGACATCATCGTATTCCAGCAGGTTTTTCCGGATATCGAAATTATGGCCCTCGACTTTTTTCTGGGCGTTCTCAATCGCCTTGGTGATCATGTTATGCTCAATCGGCTGCCCCTCTTCCATGCCCAGTTTCTGCATTACCGAGGAGATCCGCTCGGAACCGAAGATCCGCAGGAGATCGTCTTCCAGAGAAAGATAGAAGCGGGAGGTCCCCGGGTCTCCCTGGCGGGCGCACCGCCCCCGGAGCTGATCGTCAATCCGCCGGCTTTCGTGCCGCTCCGTTCCTATTATATGCAGGCCGTTGACGTGCTGCCAGATATTTTCGGAAGAGATCTCTTTTTCTTCGGTTACCTCCCTGACCAGGTTTTCATACTCTTTATACGATAAGCAGGCCTTTCTCCAGTGGTCGGGATATTTCTGGCCGTACCCCTGTAAAAACCGCTCTTTTTTCTCTGCCGCCACCACCGATTCGCCCAGAACGATATCCGTACCCCGGCCGGCCATGTTGGTGGCGATAGTGACCGTAGCCGCCTGCCCGGCGTTCGCGACGATCTCCGCTTCTTTTTCATGGTGCTTGGCGTTGAGGACATGGTGTTTGATCCCCCGGCGCTTCAGCATATGGGCCAGCTTTTCCGAGTTCTCAATGGAAATGGTGCCGACCAGAATCGGTTTTCCCACTTTGACCAGTCCTTCTATATCATCGGCCACCGCTTTGTACTTCTCGGTTTCCGTCCGGTAGATCAGGTCGGGAAGATCGCAGCGGATCATCGGTTTGTTGGTGGGCAGCACGATGACGTCCAGCTCGTAGATGGAGTTGAATTCCGTGGCTTCGGTGTCAGCGGTTCCGGTCATTCCGGACAGCTTGTCGTACATCCGGAAATAGTTCTGAAAGGTAATGGTGGCCAAGGTCTGGTTTTCCTTTTCGATCCTGACGTGTTCCTTGGCTTCCAGAGCCTGATGCAGCCCCTCGCTGAAGCGCCTTCCCGGCATCAGGCGGCCGGTGAACTCGTCCACGATGATCACCTCCCCGTTTTTCACCACGTAATCCACGTCCCGCTTGAACAGCGTATGCGCCTTCAAGGCCTGCTGAACGTGGTGCAGAAGCTCGATCTGGGAAGCGTCGTAGAGGTTGTCCACTCTAAGCATATCCTCCACCTTTTCCACCCCCTCTTCGGAGAGGGAAACGCTCCTGGCTTTTTCGTCCAGGGTGAAGTTGTTTTCATCGGAGACTACCGAGGGGATAATCCGGTTGATTTTATGGTACAGGTCGGTAGGCACATCGGCCGGGCCGGAGATAATAAGCGGGGTTCTCGCTTCGTCAATCAGGATGCTGTCCACTTCGTCCACGATACCGAAATGGTGATCCCTCTGCACGTAATCCTCCAGGGAGAATTTCATGTTGTCCCGGAGGTAGTCGAAGCCGAACTCGTTATTGGTGCCGTATGTTATGTCATGACCATAGGCCCTCTTCCGGTCGGTGTCGTCCATGCTGTTCTGAATCAACCCCACCTCCAGCCCCAGGAAATTATGAATTTGCCCCATCCACTCGGAATCCCGTTTGGCCAGATAATCGTTGACCGTGATGATATGCACCCCTTTTCCGGTAAGGGCGTTCAAGTAAGAGGGCAGGGTGGAAACCAGGGTTTTTCCCTCACCGGTCTTCATCTCGGCGATTTTACCTTCGTGTAAAACCGCTCCTCCCATCAACTGGACATCAAAATGCCGCATTTTCAGCGTTCTTACCGAGGTCTCCCGCACGACCGCGAACGCCTCGGGCAGGATATCATCCAAACCGGCGCCCTGGTTTATCCGCTCCTTGAACTCAGCGGTTTTCCCTTTAAGCCCGGTATCGCTCAGTTCGGACATCTCTTTTTCCAGGCAATTGATTTTTTCCACCAAAGGCCGGAGACGCTTGAGCTCCCGCTCGTACTTGCTACCGATAACTTTCCTGACAATCGTTTGAAACACGGTTTATGTCTGACTCCTTATTCTTCGGGAGAAATAATAATCCCCCCTGAACGATTTTTTATAGTATGGGAATTTCCGTAATTTGTTCCGATAGGCTGGGCGGAAGAAGAGCCCCCGCTTCCACCAGAAGGGGGCGTGTCTGCTGGAAAAACTTCCATTGTGTCTGGGTGAACAAGATTTGTTCAATAACCGTCAGGGGGATGTTAAATAAACGCCGGTTGACAGGGATTATTCTTCCAAAAGAAAATCATACGGGTTAGGGACACCCCGTTATATTTTATTTCATAATGGAGATGGGGACCAGTGCTTCGGCCGGTGCTTCCCACATAAGCGATGATCTGTCCCTTTTTGACTTTATCGCCGACCTTAGCCACCGTCTCGGAAGTATGACCATACCCGGTGACATAACCGAAACCATGGTCAATGGAGATCTCTTTCCCGAACCCTCCTCTATACCCGGAGTAAATAACCACTCCTTCGGCGGCCGCCATCACCGGCGTGCCAAAGCGGGTGGCGATGTCTATCCCGCCGTGCATTTCCCTGCGTCCGGTAAAGGGGGATTTCCGGGCTCCGAAACCGGAAGTCATCCAACCCCTGACCGGCCAGATCGAGGGAGTGGCGGACAACAGGGTGGTTTTTTCCTCCACCTCGGCGCTGTATTCGAGCAGCTTGCTTTTTTCACTGGTAATATCAGCCTTGAGGCGGGCCATTTCCCCGGCCATTTCCTGAATCGATTCCTCGCTCTCCCGCATGGCCATGGTTTCCAGAGAAGGGAAAGGATCGCTTCCCATACCCAGGGCCGGCTGCTCTGAGGTATCGGGAACCCCGGCGATCTGAAGAAACTTGCGGTTGATGGTTTTGATTTCCCGGAACTCGTTTCTGATGGAATCCACCTGGCTGCCGAAAAATTTAATAATTTCCCGCTGTCGGCCATATTTGCTTTTTACTATCAGTAAATCCTGATTTTCGCTTACCCTGGAATAGTAGTCATATGCCCCTATTCCCACCGCGGCGACGACTAAAAGCATAAAATAGGCGACAGATTTTATAAACCAGTTGGAAATCGTAAGATTTCTGGTTTGCTCGGTAGATTCCGGAACTATAATAATATTAATATATCGTCTTGACATTTATAGTAATTACAATTTTTCCTAACTTAATCAAGATAAAATAAATTTTCGGTAAGTCTAGCATACCGGATTCCGGATTGTCAACAGCGGTCTGGTTTAGGGGGTGTTTGACAGGTTGCCGGCAGTTATGTTAAGCTAACCGTTTTGCGGCTGTTGAGCCCAATACATGCTAGGGCAAGCTGTGAGACGATACTCGTTATCATTAACATCACATTATATAGTTTTCTTAGGAGGTGAAATGTAATTGGAGGTCAAAGTATACGACAATCAGGTTGATAAAGCCCTCAAAGCCCTCAAGCGAATGATAAAAAAAGACGGGTTGTTAAAAGACCTGAAGCGAAAACGCTTTTATGAGAAGCCGTCAACCAGGCGGAAGAAAAAGCGGAAGGAAGCTTCCAAGAAAAGATATTAATCCGGTTATGAAGTGACCGGGTCCGGCAATCCCCACCAGGACTTAATGGTTCTGGTGGGGATTGCTTTATGGTGCATGATGAACGGTTTTCGACACCTTCTGTTTTCTGCCATCCAGAAACGCGTCCAGCAGGAGAATTCCCACCCCGGTGGTTATGGCGGCGTCAGCGACATTAAAGGCCGGCCAGTGGTACTGATACCAGTGGAAATCCAGAAAATCCACCACCACTCCGAATCTCAGCCGGTCTATCAGATTTCCCAACGCCCCTCCCATTATCATAACGGCGGCGGTTCGGGAAAGGGAGTTCTCCAGGGGAAAGCTTCTATATAAAAGGGCAACCGCTCCCAGAGCCATGAGAGACACCCCCGCAAAAAAGAGGGTGCGGTAAGCCGGATTCAGATTGGCCAGCAGCCCGAAAGCCGCTCCCGAATTCTCCACGTAGGTCAGGGAAAAGAAATTAGGAATGATTACGACAGATTGATATTTAAGCAGATTTTCGCTGACGATATGCTTGGTGTACTGGTCGGTCACCAGCAGGCCGGCAATGATAAAGATCAATCTCTTTCCCGGCAATTTGAGGTTCATTCCCTTTCTTCCAATATTGACAGGCAGCGGGGGCAGACTCCCTTTTCTTTATACTGGGCGATTTCCAAATGGTACATCCAGCAGCGCTCACATTTCTCTCCCCTGGCTTTGGTCACCAGAATTGCCGGGAAACCCTCTTCGCGCTCAGCTGTTTCCGGGGCGGCTTCTTTACATAACGACACCTCGGAAACAATGAATATTCTGGCCAGATCGTTCCGGTATTTGATCCAGGGTTCCTCCTCTTTATCGATATACAAAGTAACCGCCGCTTCCAGGGAGGAACCGATCAATTTGTCCCGGCGGGCCAGTTCCAGCTGCTTGGAAACCACCCGGCGCAGCTCCAGCAGCCGGTCCCATTCCCCGACCAGTTCCTCCCGGGAAACCTCCTCAATCTCAGGGAATTCGCTTAAAAAGACCGATTCCCCGGCTTCCTTATCAAGATAGCCCCAGACCTCTTCAGCGGTAAAGGAAAATACGGGTGCAGCCAGTTTCACCAGCCCAGTCAGCATTTCATACATAACCGTCTGGGAGGCCCGGCGTTCCCGGGAACCGACGGGCGACACGTACAAACGGTCCTTGAGCACGTCCAGGTAAAAAGAACTCAGCTCCACCACGCAGAAATTATGGATAGCGTGAAAGGCGACGTGAAACTCGAACTCCTGATACGCCCGGCGCACCTTTTCCACCAGCTGACGGTAATGGCAGAGCATCCAGATATCCAACGGGTCTTCGCTCTTTACCCGGTCGGTCTGAGGGTTGAAATCGCTCAGGTTTCCCAGAAAGAAGCGGAAGGTGTTCCTGATCCGGCGGTAGGCGTCCACCAGGCGTTTCAAAATCTCTTCGGAGATCCGGATATCACCCCGGTAATCCTCAGAGGCCACCCAGAGCCGGATAATTTCCGTTCCATAGCGGTTGATTATCTTCTGGGGGGCGATCACGTTTCCCATTGATTTGGACATCTTGCGGCCCTGGCCGTCCACCACGAATCCATGAGTAAGAACCGCCTTATAGGGAGTCTTTCCCCTGGTCAGCACCGATTCCAGCAGGGAGCTGTGAAACCAGCCCCGGTGCTGGTCGCTTCCTTCCAGGTAAAGGTCCGCTACCGGGTAATCTTCGGGAGTCAACTTTTTTTCCGGGTCCAGGGCCGCCGCATGGCTGACACCGGAATCGAACCAGACGTCCAGGATATCGGTTTCCCGCTCCAGGCTTCTGCCTCCGCATTCAGGGCAGGCGGTTTCCCGGCGCAGTAATTTTTCCAGGGGCCAGTCAAACCAGATATCGCTTCCCTCCCCCTCCATCAAAGACGCAATATGCCTGATATCTTCCGCATCGGCAAAACTTTCCCGGCAGTCCCCGCATTTAAAGGCGATAATGGGAGCGCCCCAGGAGCGCTGCCGGGAGATACACCAGTCGGGACGGTTTTCAATCATGCTGAAAATCCGTTCTTTTCCGGCCGCCGGTATCCAGGAAACCCGGTTTATCTCCTCAAGGGCCTTCTTTCTCAGGCCGGTCTTCTCCAGAGAGATAAACCACTGGTCAGTCGCCCGGAAAATCACCGGCTTTTTGCACCGCCAGCAGTGGGGATAGGAATGTTCCACCGGCCCGCTGTGGAGCAGATACCCGGTTTTATCCAGGTATTCAATAATATCCTGGTTGGACCGGTGGACTTGCGCCCCTATAAGCTTCCGGTAAAGCTCACCGGCTTCCTTCCGGAAATCCCCTTCCGCTGACAGTTCTTCGGTAAACGAGCCGGAATCATCCAGGGGGGAGAATACCGGCAGGCCGTTTTTCCGGCCTGCGCTATAGTCATCGGCGCCGTGGCCGGGAGCGGTGTGGACACAGCCGGTTCCCTGCTCCAGGGTTACGTGTTCACCGGTGATGACCGGGGATTTCCGGTCGATAAAGGGATGCTTGTACAAGATCCCTTCCAGGCGGGGGTAACCGGCCTGGGCAAGGCTCAGCACCCGGTAATCATCCTCGGTCAAGCCCAGGGTGGCGGCAAGGGCGGGCAACAGTTCGAGAGCAACCAGATAACGTTCGCCGTTTCTTTTTAATTCCAGGAACCGATACTCGAAAGCGGGATGAATACAGACCGCCAGGTTGGCCGGCAGGGTCCAGGGGGTGGTGGTCCAGATTACGATAAAGCTCTTTTTCCCTTCCCGGGCGGGTTCCAGTTCAAACTTGACCAGAACCGAGGGTGAGGTATGATCGGCATATTCCACTTCCGCCTCAGCCAGGGCGGTGCGGCAGTGGGAACACCAATAGACCGGTTTCTTGGATTTGTAGGCCGCTCCGCTTTCCACGCATCCGGCCAGTTCACTGACAATCCGGGCCTCATACCGGTAGCTCATGGTCAGATAAGGGTTATCCCAGTCCCCCAGCACCCCTAACCGCTGGAAATCCTCCTTCTGGATTTCCACGTATTTTTGCGCGTACTGGCGGCAGAGCCGCCGTTTTTCCGAGATAGAGATCTGGTGGCGCTTTCCTCCCAGCTGCTTGTCCACCATATGCTCGATCGGCAGGCCGTGGCAATCCCAGCCGGGAACATAGCGGATATTCTTTCCGAATAAAGCCTGAGACTTCACCACCATATCCTTGAGAATCTTATTCAAGGCGTGGCCTATATGAATGTTTCCATTGGCATAGGGCGGCCCGTCATGGAGAATATAATTTTCACAGTCCGGTTTCCCGGTCATCTTCCGGTAAATCCCGTGTTCACCCCAAAACCTGATTATTTCCGGTTCCCGGGCCTGAAGATTGGCCTTCATGGGAAACTTGGTTTGAGGAAGATTTAAACTGTCTTTCATACTGAAACCTAAAGGGTACCTTGAATTCCTGTGTTACCCGCCGCCGAAAATAAGAAGCCCCTGCGCCAGACCGATAATAAAGCCCAGTAAAGCGCCCAGCAGCTCAATGGATTTCAATTCCTTTTTCGCCACTCTCATGATAACCCGCTCCAAATGATGGAGATCGAAGCTGTTTATCTTTTCGTAAACGATTTTTTCCAGATCGAGTTCTTCGGAAAACCCTTTGATCAGTTTTCCCTGATAGTTTTTGACGATTTTCATGACCTCGATCATGATTTTTTCCTTCAGCGGCTCCAGCAGACTCCCCTTTACCTGTTCAAACAAGGGAAGCTTTTTTAACAACTCATTATCGATTTTCTGTTCGATTATATTGTTTATCTTCTGGCGGACAGCCGCCTCAAAATCCACCTCCTCCAACACCTTGGTTATGTCATCCACTGACAATAACTCTTTTCCCACAGTGCGGGCTATGTTGGCGGCTACCTCGTGCCGGCGCTTGGGAAGAAGCCCTTGAATACTGAAAAAGCCGATTCTGACCTTTTGATAAGGTCGAAACAACATCCTGATGGCCAGGTAATTGGTGCTCCATCCGATTGCCGCTCCCACTGTCGAAAGGATTGCTAACTTTTCAAACATGTAAACGTAAAAAGCCCTGAT
>JBHHXV010000095.1:0-8021 GCA_046757225.1 bacterium | reverse complement strand
ACCGATTCCCCGACCCCAGACCGGCCGGGAGACAAAAACCAGGGAAACCAGAAAGATAAGTGTCAGAAAAGACGACATTTTGCTTCTGATGGAAGACATTTTTAGTTCCGTTTGTAGATTTTGTTTATATATTTACATTATAAGTTTGCCATGAGTTTACAAAGAAAGCAATTCACCAGCAAAATTAAACCTGAATCTTAATACATATTTAATATGCAAGAATCGTGCCTTGTGCTCCTCTGAAAGGGTGAGGTCAGTAAATAGGTCATATTATCAAGGAGATAGCAGTTATCAACGCTGCCTGGCCTTGATAATATAATTCAGGACTAACTGTTTGAGAGCTTTTTTGTCTGCGAATGAGACACTAAAGGGATTAGATACGTAAGTTCAAGACATCCTGCATATCATAAAAGCCCGGCTGGGCTTTGACCACAAATTTAGCCGCTTTGACCGCCCCCTGGGCGAAGGTGTCCCGGCTTTGGGCCCGGTGGGTGATTTCAATGGTTTCTCCGATTCCGGCGAACATCATCGTATGCGTTCCCACGATATCTCCGCCTCGTACGGTGTGAATACCGATCTCTTTTTTGTCTCTTTCCCCGATCAGACCATGGCGGCCATAATTGCCCACTTCCTTTAAATCACGGTTCAGGGCTTCGGCCACCACTTCCGCCATCCTGAGGGCGGTGCCGCTGGGGGCGTCCTTTTTATGATGGTGATGGGCCTCCACCAGTTCCACGTCGTAATCATCGCCGGTAACTTTGGCGACCTCCGCCAACACCTTCAGCAGCAGATTAACTCCCACACTCATGTTCGGCGCCAGGACACAGGGTATTTTCTGCGCATGTTCTTTTATTTCCTGAAGCTGCTCCGTTGAAAAACCGGTGGTGCCGATTACCATCGGTACCGAATGCAAAGCGGCTGTCCGGATCTTTTCCATGGTCGCCGGAGGGGCGGTAAAGTCTATGATTACCTCCGCTTGCGGGATAACTTCCTCAGGCTTGTCCGAAACCTTGATATTGAGTGATTTTCCCAATCCACAGACATCTCCGATATCCTGCCCGACACCGGGATTCCCCGAACGCTCCATGCCCCCGCAAAGCTCAGTCCGCTCGTCAGCCGTTACCAGGTGAGCGATTCTGGTGCCCATCCGGCCACTGACTCCGGAAATTAAAACCTTTATCATAGAACTTATCCCTCTGTCAGAAGACCGTAGCCGGTCAAAGTCTTTTTAAGATCTTCCCGCTTTTCCGGGGAAAGTCCGGCCAGGGGAAGCCTTAAGTCCCCTTTTATCTTTCCCATTAAACTCAAAGCGGTTTTTACCGGCACCGGGTTGGTATCGCAGAACATCGCCTGGCAGAGAGGAAACACCTTCAGTTGCAGCTTGCGGGCGTTCTCATACTCGTTCGCCTGAAAATCCAGCACCAGTTGAGCCATCTCATTGGGAATGATATTGGCCACTACCGAGATTACCCCGTCTCCGCCCACCGACATGATCGGCAGCACAATAAAATCATCACCGGAATATACCCGGAAATCGTCTCCGGTCAGGGTGATAATCTCGGTAATCTGCTTGAGGGAACCGCTGGCTTCCTTGATACCGACGATGTTGTCGATTTCTGCCAGCCGGGCCACCGTTTTCGGTTCCATATTAAGGCTGGTCCGGCCGGGAACGTTATACATGACTATCGGAAAAGCTGTTTCCCGGGCCAGGTATGCATAGTGCTGATAAAGCCCTTCCTGGGAAGGTTTATTGTAATAGGGAGAAATCACCAGGGCTCCGTCCGCTCCCGCTTCCCGGGCGCTGATGGTCAGTTCCTGAGCCTCGCGGGTGCAGTTGGAACCGGTTCCGGCCAAGACCGGCACCCGGCCGGCCACCACCTCCACCACCAGCTTGACTACCTCCTTATGCTCTTCAAAAGAAAGCGTGGCGGATTCGCCGGTGGTTCCGCAGGGGACAATCGCGTGAGTTCCACCGGCCAGTTGAAACTCGACCAGTTCGGCTAAAGCGTCTCGGTCAATCTTCCCCTCGGAAAAAGGGGTTACAATGGCAACCATAGATCCGGAAAACATTTTTCTCTCCATTTTTTTTTTCAGAAATTAGGAATTTCTTCCCCACGAATCAAGTCATTATAGGTTTCCCGCCGCCGGATTATCCGGTATTCATCCCGCTTTACCAGGACTTCGGCCGCCCTGGCCCGGGAGTTGTAATTCGAGGACATGGAAAAACCGTAAGCCCCGGCGCTGTTTACCGCCAGCAACTCACCTCCGGCACAGGCTTTTATTGTGCGGTCTTTGGCCAGAAAATCCCCGCTCTCGCAGATCGGCCCGACAACATCCACCGTTTCCTCCGAAAAACTCCCGTTTTTTTCCGTTACCGGAATAATAGCATGATATGAATTGTAAAGGCTGGGCCGGGCCAGGTCATTCATGCCCGCGTCCACAATCACGAATTTTTTCAGATCAGTCTCCTTAACCGATAAAACCCTGGTAACCAGGATGCCGGCATTGCCCGCAATCACCCGGCCCGGCTCAAAAACCACTTTACAGTCAGGGATCGATTTAATAATCGGCAGCAATTTGGCGGCGAACTCATCCAGGGGAGGAGGCTCCTCATCATGGTATTTTATTCCGATACCCCCGCCCAGGTTCAGGTAGCTGAGATTTATTCCCGTGTTCCGCAATGCTTTTACCAGGGCGGCTATTCTGGTTAACGAGTCTTCAAACGGGGCGGTTCTGGTTATCTGGGAACCGATATGCACATGCACCCCTACCGGCTCTATGTGAGACATGGAAGCCGCTTTCGCGAACACTTCCGGTGCTGACCGAATACTGACACCGAACTTGTTTTTCTTTAATCCGGTGGAGATATAAGGATGGGTCTGCGGGTCAACGTCCGGGTTAACCCGTAAAGCGACCCGGGCATTGGTGCCCATTCTTGAAGCGATCTCGTTTATCTGCTCCAGTTCGGTAATTGATTCCACATTGAAAAACAGGATGCCGGCGTTCAAGGCCGCTTCAATTTCATGATCGAGTTTTCCCACTCCGGCGTAAACGGTTTTTCCGGGGTCGATTCCCGCTTTCTGCGCCCGGAACAGTTCTCCTCCGGACACGATATCAGCTCCGGCGCCCCAACTTCCCAAAGATTGCAGAATGGCCAGACTGGAATTGGCCTTGACCGCGAAACAGATCAGATGGTCCAATTCCTTAAATGAGCGGCTGAAGGCTTCATAATGGCGCTTCAATGTATTGAAGCTGTATATATAAACCGGGGTTCCCACTTCCCCGGCTATCTTCTTGACGGAAACCCGCTCACAAAACAGGGTTTCGTTATCATAATTAAATAGGTTCAAAGCGCTTCTCTCTCAATCTGTTTTATCGGGCTTTGTTTCTGGTTTACCCGAACTGGCATCCTGCTTGACCGGCGGTTCTTTCCGGTCGGTTTCCAAAGTTTTATCCTGGGAGGTAAAAACAGTCACCGGAGGAAAAAGGGGATCATGGCCGAACAAGGGCTTCAGGTTGGTTTTCTTGCCGCAGCCAAAACCAAAAGCTAATCCGGTAGCAACCAGCCACCACTTGAGTTTCAAGCGCATTTTTTCCGGGCGGTTTCCAAAGCCTGCTTCACCTGCCTGGGAGCGGTTCCCCCTCTTATGTCCTTAGCTTCCAGCGATGCCCGCAGTCCCAGATTTTTTACGATATCTTCGGCAAAAAGTTCGGAGAATCGTTTATATTCTTCCAGACTCAGGTGCAGGGGATCGTTTCCCTTTTCCAGGCAATAGGCTACTATCTCGCCCACCACCCGATGGGACTCCCGGAAAGGCATCCCTTTTTTGACCAGGTAATCAGACAGGTCGGTAGCCAGCATAAAACCATCGGAAGAGGCCTTTTCCATCCTGTCGGAGTTGACTTTGATTTCGGATATAAGCTGGGTCATGACCGTCAACGCGCCCTTGACCGTACCGACACAATCGAACAACAACTCTTTATCTTCCTGCATATCCTTGTTATACGCCAGGGGCAGTCCCTTCATCACTGTCAGCAGCGAAAAAAGAGCGCCATGCACCCGGCCGGTCTTTCCCCGGACCAGTTCGGGAATGTCCGGGTTCTTTTTGTTCGGCATCATGCTGCTGCCGGTGCAGAAAGCGTCCGAAAGCTCAATAAAATTGAATTCCGAGGATGACCAGAGAATCAGTTCTTCGCAGAACCGGCTTAAATGGGTCATCAGTATGGAGGAAGCGGCCATGAATTCCAGGACAAAATCCCGGTCGCTCACCGCGTCCAGGCTGTTATTGGAGATTTCCGGAAAATCAAGCCGGTGAGCCACCAGTTCCCGGTCAATAGGCAGACCGCTGCCGGCCAGGGCTCCCGACCCCAGGGGCATCACATTGGTTCGCCTGCCCGTATCCGTAAACCGCTCCTTATCCCGCTCCAGCATTTCGAAATAGGCCAGCAGGTGGTGAGCCAGCAGCACCGGCTGAGCCCGCTGCAGATGCGTGTAACCGGGAAGAACGGTCTGGAAATTATCCCGGGCCAGGCTGACTAAGGCGGATTGCACTTTCCGGGTCTGCTCTATTATTTGATTTATCTTATCCCGGATATAAAGCCGGAGATCGAGAGCCACCTGATCGTTGCGGCTGCGCCCCGTATGGAGCTTGCCTCCCACCGGCCCGATCCGCTCGGTAAGAGCGGCTTCGATATTCATATGAATATCTTCATATTCCTCCTTGAACTCAAACGTTCCCTTATCGATATCTTTTTTTATTTCCTGCAGGCCATTGACAATATGCTCAAGCTCACCGGTTTTCAGCAGACCGACAGCGGCCAGCATCTCGGCGTGAGCGATGCTTCCCTCGATATCGTACGAATAAAGACGGTAATCGTAACCTATGGAAGCATTGAACCGGTCCACTACCGATGCGGTCGCTTCCCTGAACCGTCCTCCCCACAGTTTTTTATTCATAATTATTTCCCAAAAGGCTTCCGGTCACGGATACCGGCGATCATGGGAGCCATGCCCCAGATTTGTCCGAAGGCCTCGCCGGTCTTATGGTCGAACCGGTCTTCCTTGTCATAGGTGGCCAGGCTCTTTTCATAAAGAGAACAGGGCGACTTTCTTCCCGCTACGGTGGCCGTTCCCTTGTGCAATTTGAGCCGGACCGTTCCAGTCACTACCTGCTGGAGATTTTCGAAATAATCGTCCAGCGCCTTTCTTAAAGGGGAGAACCACAAGGCATTATAAACCAGTTCCGAGTATTTCTGTGACATTATCCGGTTAAACGAAAGGGTATGCCGGTCAAACACCAGTCCCCCCAATGCCCGGTGAGCGGCATGTAAAAGAAAAGCGGCCGGGGCCTCATAAATTTCCCGGGATTTGATGCCCACCCACCGGTTTTCCACCAGGTCGCTGCGTCCGATTCCGTATGCTCCTCCCAGTTCGTTCAGCTTCTTGACCAGATCGATAACCGGCAGGGTTTCGCCGTCGAGGGCCACCGGTCTGCCCCCGGCAAATTCGATCTCCAGGTAAAGGGGATTATCCGGTGTCCGCTCAACCGGCCGGGTGATCTGATACACGTCAGCCGGCGGTTCTGTCCAGGGGTCCTCCAGCACCCCGCACTCGATACTGATTCCCCAGATGTTTCTGTCAATACTGTAAGGTTTTTCCCTGGTCGCTTCCACCGGAATATCGTGCAGTTCGGCATATTCCATCTCCTCTTCCCGGGAGCCGAATTCCCAGTCTCGCACCGGGGCGATGATTTTCAAGTCAGGATTCAAAGCCATAAAAGAGACATCGAACCGCACCTGGTCGTTGCCCTTGCCCGTACAGCCGTGAGCGACCGCGTCCGCTCCGCTCTCCCGGGCGATTTCCACCATTTTCCGCGCGATCAGGGGCCGACCCAGAGCGGTGGCCAGGAAATAATCCCGCTCATAAACGGCCTCAGCCGCCAAAGCTTTCAGGCAATACCCGTTCAGAAATTCCTCGGTAAGATCCAGGATATGAACATCACAGGCGCCGGTAGCTCTGCCCTTATCCTTTAATTTGGAGAGATCTTCACCCTGGCCGAGATCGGCCGCCACCGCGATAACTTCACACTGATACCTGTCGATCAACCAGCGGATAATCACCGAGGTGTCCAACCCCCCGGAATACGCCAGAACCACTTTTTTTGCCATAAATTCACCTCTAAAAATTAGCAGCTTATTATATGTCAGTATCCCTTGTTAAGTCAACTCTCCGCTCTTTTACCGTGAAAATACCGAAGAGGAACAACCCCTTGCTTGGGGGACAACCGGCTTTTTTCATCATGATGGGGTGACGAAAGGCCCGTCATGAAAAGTTTATAATAAATTGATAAAAACATTTTTGATATGATAAGATGTAGTAGAGGAACATTGTAATTAATACAATGAGTAAACCGGATGTATTAACAAGAAACATGAGCATTAACGATTTTATTCCCGCGATCGCTCCTTCTATCCTGTCCGCTGATTTCTGTAATCTGGAGGCTGCTTTGAAACAGGTGGCTTGCGGGGGAACGAGATTCGTTCACATTGATGTGATGGACGGGCATTTCGTTCCCAATATAACCATCGGGCAGCCGGTGGTACAGGCGCTCAGAAGCAAGACCGACCTGATTCTGGACGTTCACCTGATGATCGAAAACCCCGACCGGTACCTGGCCGGATTCGCCCGGGCGGGAGCGGATATTATTACGGTACACCAGGAGGCCTGCCCCCATTTAAACAGAACCCTGAATAAAATCAAGGACTTGGGAAAGAAAGCGGGCGTAGCCTTGAATCCGGCCACCCCATTATCGACCTTGGAAGAGGTCTGGAATCTGGCGGATCTGGTCCTGCTGATGTCGGTTAATCCCGGTTTCGGAGGGCAGGGTTTCATTCCCGGGGTTTCGGACAAACTGGCCCGGGCCGGAAAGATCAAACGGGAAAACGACTATCGGTTTATCCTGGAAGTGGACGGGGGGGTAAAATTGAACAATCTCACCGAGGTCGCCGGGGCCGGGGCGGAACTGCTGGTCGCCGGGTCTGCCGTATTCGCAGCTTCCTCTCCACCGGACGAGGCGCTTAAGGAAATGAAGTCGTGTTTAGAAAAACTCCAATCATGATAGTTATTTCCCTTCTGATGGTATCGGGAACTGTCGGTGCCGACCAGAAATCAGAGGAATTGCCCAAACTGCTTGATCAGGCTTACGAGTTGGTGGAGGATACGCAAATAACTGAAGCGGTGCGTTTATACAAACAGGCCCTGGGTCAATTCAACTCGGCCGAGGCGGCTTACAACCTGGCGGTAATCTATGACCACTATCTCAATTATAACCGGAAGGCGATTACCTATTATAACAAGTATATGAGCCTGGCGAAAAAACCGGCTGACCAGGCCCGGATCAAGGCCTGGATGCAGCAGATCCTTCATGATATAACCAGAAGGAGGCCATCCCCTTCCCAGTCCTCCCAAAAGGTTTCCCGGGCCAAGGATTTAATCATTAAGGCCGGCGATGACAGCCCCTATATTCTTAAAGCTAATCAGGCTCTGGAAAACAGTCAATTCGAACAGGCCATCAAACTATATAAGCAGGCCATCGCCATTGACGATTCCACGCTAGCCTGTTATAACCTGGCCTTGCTGTATGATGAGGATTTAGCCTTTCATAAGATGGCCGTTCATTATTATCAGAGGGTCTTAGCCGCTGACCTTTCTCCTGAGAAAGAAAAGATGGTCTTGAAAAAGATCGATGCGATAAAGAAAAAACTGATAAAAGGAAATAAAAGTTCCTCTTTTACGGAAAAATTTCACCTTAAAAAATATAACCCGGCAATGGAGATTTCAGGAAATGGCTGACAAACCCAAATTTAATTTTAAACGGCCGCCGGCTGATTCGGCAAGAAAACCGTCACCCAGCGGCGGCGGGTCTAAATTTACCAGACCTCCTGATTCCTCCCAGAGCGAGGCCAAGAAACCGGCTTTTAATTTTAAAAAACCCGGGGGGCCGAAACCAGGTGAAAAAACA
>JBHHXV010000094.1:0-8051 GCA_046757225.1 bacterium | reverse complement strand
CTATTTTCAACAACATATCATCTGCTTTGCTATGATTCCCGAATTATTCGGGCTATCCTGTTTTCTGCTTTTTCAGTGAAGCGGTCAAGGTGATCTCAGTACCGTGACCGGGTTTTGATTCGATTTTCAGGCTTCCCCCCAGATAATCCAGCCGGTCCTTTATGCTGAAAAGGCCAAACCCCCTGCTCTTACTCATATACGTAATGATATTAGAGGTCTCGAAACCGACCCCGTCATCCGTTACCTTGACGATAATACTGGAGGCGTCTTTTCTGGTAGAAACTTCGATATTATTGGCCCGGGCGTATTTGACCGCATTAAAGAGCAGCTCGCGCACAGCCTGAAAAATCAGGATGCGGACATCGTCGTCCAGTAGCTTCGGCTGCCGGTCATCCTCGAATCTGGAGGTGATTCCATGTTTTTCATAGGTTTGTTCGGTAAGCCACTCCAGTGCCGGTTCCAACCCCAGTTCGTAAAGAATCGGCGGGCTGAGATCAAAGGTAAGGGTTCTGGTTTCCTGGATCACCCGTTCCAGCAATTGATTGATTTCACTGAAAGGTTTATTCAGCCCGCAGGAAACCGCTGATTCCTGCAAAGCCCCCAGTTTCATCCGGGAAAGGGCCAGATTCTGACCGATCTGGTCATGCAGCCCCACCGCGATTTCCCGGCGCTCCCTTTCCTCGCTCAACAACAGTTCCGAGGCCAGAGAGCGGAGTTTCTTTTGATAATTGAAAAGTTTTTCCTCAGCATGTTGACGTTCAATCCGGGTGCGCAGGGTCGCGATCCCATATGCCAGATCATCCGCCAGTTCCGTTAACAGGTTGACTTCCTCAAAATCGAAGGCGTCGGGTTCCTGGGCAAAGATATTCAGCGTTCCTATACAGATATCCTCCTCAAGCAGGGGAAGAGCAATAAAAGAAGCGTAGCCGCAATTTCCGGCCTTGGTCTGAGAAGAAGCAGGAGGGGAATTATAGTCGATATTCCTTACGATCCGGCACTGGCAGTGTTCCACCGTCTTTCTTATGGAGTCCATCGCCAGATCGGAATAAGCGCACGAGGTAGTTTCCATGTCCAGAACCGATTTCTCACATCCCCAGTAAGCCACCGGCCGAATGGTTTTATCCTGCTCCACATAACCTACCCAGGCCATCGTGTATGATCCCACATCCACGATGATCCGGCAGATATCCCTGACCAGATCAAACTCGTCGGTTATCCGGGTAATAGCCCAGTGACAGGTGCTCAGGGTCATCAAAGCCCGGTTGGCTATTCCCAGCCGCTTCTCCAGTCTCAGCCGGTTTTTTATTTCCACTTTCAGCTGCTCATTAACTGTAGCCAGCTGTTCCGTACGGTCCCTGACCTGTTCTTCCAGGCTGTTGATAACCTTCCTCAAGGTTTCGTCCATTTCTTTTCCTTCGTGAGTTAAGTAAAGGCGGAAGAGGGGAAATGGCGATTACTGTTGGTTTTGCCCGTCCGAATCCGGTACATCAGGCTGCTTTGACTCACCGGTCTTGCCGTCCGGCTGTTCATGCTTTTCGTTGATAATGGTTCTGATCAGATAAAGCTGACGTTCATTGTCTTGAATGCTTTTGAGCTGTTTTTTGTTGCTTTGTTTGACTGTGCTGACCAGACTTTTTTTCATATTTTTAAAAAGAGACTCGATTAAATTGAGCTGGCGTTCGTTACTGTCGTGAATAGCCCGCAACTGTTTCCGGTTTCCCTGAATGAAATCGTTGAACAATTTCCGGTTAAACTCTTCCGTTCCTTTCAAGTTCTTTTCCTGAGAGTTTTTCGTCTGGGAGATAATGATGTCGTCGCTTTTGCTGACGGTTTTGATAAGCGCTTCCGAGGTTCCCTGGGTTACGGAATACAACTGCTGATAAGACTGCTGAACCTTCAGCGAACGGTTTTTTGCCTGCTGGTTGAACATGAAATTGACTACTACCACCACTACCGCGATGCCGGCTAAACTGATCAGGGACCAGAAATTCCGGGTGCGGACGGCTCCTGACACCTTTTCAACCCGCTGCTCCAACCGCTTGAAGGGATCCTGGAGATGCTGAATGTCGTTTCTGAGAACGCTTATATAGGCATTGTGATTCTCAAAGGAGAGCTTTACGTTTTCTTCTATTTTATTAAGTTCCAGGCCGACGGTGTTCTGGAGCTGCTCCAGCTTGTTCAGGGCTATATCCATCGATTTTTTCTGTTGGTAAGTTTCATCCTGAACCGTAGTAAGGGTTTTATTGATATCATTGAAACCGGTTCGGGCGAGGCCTTCTGACTCCCTCAGCCGGTAATCGACTTTTTCCTCCAGCTCTTTGGTCAGCTTGGGAATGGAGGCTATATGGTCATGCTGCTCATGAAGCTCGTTCTTGACGGTATCGAGAGAGGTTTCATGGCGGTCGAAACTCTTTTCCAGGCGCTTCAGAAATTCGTTCTGCTGATTCCTGGCCAGTTGGGAAAAGTCGGTAAACTCTTTTTGAAGCCCTTTAATCGAGGAATCGTACGTTTCCATTTTCCGGGTGAGGTCAAGCACCGACTGCTCGCTCCGGGAAGAAGCCAGCTCGATCTGGGTCTGCCACTTCTTTTCCAGGGACTCTTCCAGCAACTTGAGCCGGTTCTTGAATTCAACCAGCCGCTGGCTGTGAGTCTCGGTATCGCTTTGCACCATTTTCACCAGGCTGAAACTGGCTTCCAGGGATTCCTTGATAATGATCTCCAACTCCTTGGTGCGGGCGGACAGCGCCTTATCCAGGGCATTGAGCTTCTTTAACAGGAGTTCATATTCTTTTTCGATAATGGCCATTCTCCCCTGACTGACGTCTGGTTAACTTTCTTCTTTCTTTTTCCGGCGGCCGAAAAAACCGACCTTATCCTGAATCTTTTCCACCTGGCGGGAGGCGAAAGAGGACTTGCTCAAAACCGCTTCCTTGATTTCCTCCAGCACATCATAGGCCTCTTTATTGTCCACGTCCGCTTCAAAATTAAGCATGAGCCGGTGGCAGAGAGACGGGAACAGAACCTGATCGACATCCGCGAAACATACGTGGGGACGGTTGTCCAGCAAGGCGTAGACCTTGGAAGCCAAAACAATCGACTGGGTGCCCCGGGGACTGGCCCCGAAATTTACATACTTGTCGGTAACCTCCGGGGTTTTGATCTTGGTGACCGCATCCCTGCCCATCAACCTTTGGGGACGGGTGCCGTAAACCAGCTTGACGATATGGTCTTCCACCTCCTTGGAAAGCAGAACCTCCCGGACCAGTTCCTTCATGGAATTGATTTTCTCTGAAGCGACTTTTTCCTCCAGTACCGGTTTGGCTTCGGGGATCTCTCCCCCGGTTGTCCGGCGGATAATCTCCCCCTCTCCCTCGAAATCAGTATAGTATAAATGAAGTTTAAAGATAAACCGGTCCATCTGGGCCTCGGGAAGAGGGTAAGTCCCGTCCATATCGATCGGGTTCTGGGTAGCCATGACAAAGAAAGGAAGCTCCAGTTGATAGGTCGTTCCGCCCACTGACACCTGGTTTTCGGCCATCGCCTCCAGAAAAGCGGACTGGGTCTTGGGGGTGGCCCGGTTGATTTCATCAGCCAGCAGAAGGTTGGCGAACACCGGCCCGGGATTGAACTCGAATTTACGTTTTCCCTGCTCGTCCTCCACCACCAGGTGGGTTCCGGTTATATCCGCGGGCATCAGGTCGGGGGTGAACTGAATCCGGTGAAACTTCAGGCCCAGCACCCGGGAAAGCGCCTTTACCAGCGAGGTCTTTCCCAGCCCCGGCACGCTTTCCAGCAGCACGTGCCCCCCGGAAAACAAAGCCACCAGCACCTTTTCGATCACATCCGTGTTCCCCACCATCACCTTGCTGATTTCGTACTGCATCTGCCGGAACAGGGAGCTGAATTCTTCTATCCGTTTTTTATGCTTATCATCGTCAGCCATTAATTATCATCCTCAAGATAGTCTTCCCTTGGTTGACAGCACCTGATCAGCCACCCGGGAATTGATGGCGGCCGCCTGGGAAAAAGCCTTGGCAAAGGCCTTGAACATCGCTTCGATAATATGATGGGCGTTGTTTCCCCGGTGAATATTTATATGAAGGGTGATCCCTCCGGAATTAGCCACCGCCTGAAAAAATTCCTTTACCAGTTCAGAAGGGAAGCCGCCCGCCTTCTTTTCTTCCAGAACGCCTCCATTATAAACCAGAACCGGCCGGTTGGAAAGGTCAAGGCAGACCTCTACCAGGGCGTCATCCATCGGCACGCTGAACGAGCCGTAACGAAAGATTCCTTTCTTGTCTCCCAGGGCCTTGGCAACCGCTTCTCCCAGGGCGATACCCACATCTTCCACCGTATGATGGAAATCCACTTCCAGGTCTCCGGCCGCTTTTACGGAAAGGTCGCAGAAGGAATGCCGGCCGAACTGCTCCAGCATATGGTTGAAAAAGGGGATACCGGTCTTGATTACCGTTTTTCCCTGGCCCTCCAGATCCAGGCTGAGGGCGATATCGGTTTCATTGGTTTTTCTGGTTATGTCGGCTTTTCGATTCAATTTCTGTTGTCCTTTTGCAGCAAGTGAGCGTCCCATATTGGGGATGTTTTTCTCGCCAGGGTTTCCCAGGAACCTCCGCAAATTTCCCGGTCATAGGGTATGGTGCCCCAGACCTTTACTCCCGAGAGCTTTTCGATGATCCGTTTATTGTCCTCCTCAATGACCATATCTTCATCTCCGGGCTTCCCGCTCTTCGATCGATTGAAGACGATTCCCAACAACTTCAGCCCGCGGTTAAGAGCGGTTTCCACAGTAAGAAGGGTGTGATTGATCGTTCCCAGTCCCGGCCGGGCGACTATCAGGAGGGGTACATTCAGTTCCTGAACCAGATCTATGGTCAGGTAATCCTCTGTATAGGGAACCAGCAGTCCCCCGGCCCCTTCCACCAGCACCGGCCGGTAACGCGAGGCGAGAGCGTTGAAAGCGTCGCCGATCACTGAAGGGTCTATTTCCACCTCTTCCAGCCGGGCGGCCAGGTGAGGAGAGGCCGGCAGCCGGAAACGGTAAGGGTTGGTCAGGTTATCCGGTTCTCCGCACCCGGAGTTTCGTCTCAAGAATTCCGCGTCATCACAGCATTCACCCCGGTCAGAGAGAGAAGAGCCGGTCTGAACCGGCTTGAGCACCCCGACCCGGTGACCCCGCCCTCTGTACCAGGCCGCCAGGCTGGCGGTTACTACAGTCTTGCCGATATCAGTGTCGGTTCCGGTCACGAAAAAGCCTTTCATTAATGAGCGACCATCGGCATGAATTCAGTGGATCCGAAGATGCCGTAAATGGAGCGCTCTTTCAGCCAGAGCGCTCTTTTTAAATATCCCAGGGCCGGGCCGATCACATTGGCGGCCATGCAGGTCTCGTCCCCCAGCACAAACCGGTGGCTGCTCGTTTTACCGTCAAAAGTCTTGCCGGTCAAGGTCATAACCGTGCTCTGCGGTTTTTCCGCTCTTCTGGTATCGATCACCCCTCCGACCGCCACCTGGTCGCGGGACTCGATCACTCCCACCTTTTCCAGCAGGATATCGTCGGCATGCTCCATTTCCGAGAGCTCCAGTTTGCCGCCGGTCTTGTCCAGCAGGTCTTCCACATCCCGGTCGGTCATCTTCCCGGCCTTTTCCACGTTAAAGCCCGGCAGATGCCCGATATCCTCCCGCACCGTGGCCTTATACTCCTCCCAGTTGGCGACTCCCACCCCCCAGGATATATCCACCTTATCCACCTTCACGTAAGACTGGGCGGCGATTACCGCGGCCGCGGTAAGCAGTCCCGGGGTAGCGCCCGCGCCGGTGATATACGTGGCATTAATGTTTTTGAGGCCGTTGTCCAGCTTGAACATCAGCTCCATCGCCCGGGTACGTTTCAGGGCGTCCACGAATACCCAGTCAACCCCCGCTTCTATGAACCGCTTGACTATGGAAGGAATAAAATTGTTGGGGAGGTTGGGGAGCGCGACAAAGACGCCGTCGATAATTTCCTTGTGCTTTATCAAGGCACCGATCGAATCATCGGAAAAAACCCCGGCGGCTGAATCGCCCACCGTCCCGCTCAACCGGGATATCTCTTCTCCGTCCAGCCCTTGAGAATTTATAACGTATCCCTTGCTGTCACAGATGGCGGTAAGTCTCAAACTATCCTTTTGCTGGATAATCCGGGCCGCCGCTTTTCCCAGCCCGCCCGCCCCTAAAACAGCGATTCTTGTCTTGTGCATATCTAAAATCCTTCATTAAGATTATTATTATAGTAAGTTATAATTATAACCTTAATAAAAACCCAACAGCAACAAAAATTGACAAAACTCCCCGCTCTGCTTTATTATCGGGAGGTTACGGATAAGGTGAATCATAATAAATGTCGAAACTACAACCAAAGCTGTTACAGGGAACGAGGGATTTCCTCCCTGAATACATGATCGGTTTTCAGAAGGTGCTGGACACCTTTCGCGGAAATGCCGAATCTTTCGGGTTCGATCCCTTGTGCACTCCGGCCCTGGAATACTGCGAAACCTTGCTGGCCAAACTGGAAAACCAGGACACCATCAACGAGCTTTACCGCTGGGAGGACAAAGGCGGGCGGGAGATCGGCCTCCGGTTCGATCATACGGTTCCCCTGGCCCGGGTGGTCAGTATGAACCAGCGGCTGCCCAGGCCGTTCAAGAGATACGACATCGGGCCGGTCTGGCGGTTCAACCGGCCGCAGAAGGGGCGGTACCGGGAGTTCTGGCAGGGAGATCTGGATATTGTGGGCTGCTCAGACCCCACGGCTGACGCGGAGGTGGTAGCCGCTGTCTGCCGTTTTTTCGACCGGCTGGGCCTGACCGATTATACGGTGCACCTGAGCGACCGGCGGCTGCTGTCGGGAATGGCCGCTTACGCGGGGGTGGATACGGGCGACGCTTACGCGCTTTATCGGATTATCGACCAGTTGGACAAGATCGGCTGGGAGGGGGTAAGCGGATTATTACAGGAAAAAGTCGGCGAACAGGCGGCCGGCAAGGTGCGGGAACTTCTTACCGCCGGAGCTGACTCCCTGGCGGAATTCCAGCGGGCCCGGGATTTACTGAGCGGCTGTTCGGCCCCTCAACTGCAAGAAGCGATGGCAGCGGTGGAAAACCTGGAAGCGATTCTGGAGATGCTCCCCCGGATGGGGGTAAAAAAAGAGAAGCTCTGCCCTGATCTTTCTTTAGCCCGGGGGCTGGATTATTACACCGGCACCATTCTGGAGGTGCGGATGGCCGGGGGGGCCGGTTCGATCGCCGGCGGGGGCCGGTTCGACCGGCTTACGGAAACCTATGGAGTCGTCTCTCCGGCGGTAGGGGTGGGCGTGGGGTTCGACCGGTTGATGGCCGTGCTGGAACAGGAAGGGCTCCGGGAAGACCGGAAAAGCGTTACCGAAATTCTGGTAAGCGTCCAGAGCGATGAACTGAAAGTGGTTTCTCTGGAAGCGGCCGCCGCTCTGCGGGAAGCGGGCTGCAACACCGAAATCTATCTGGAAAGAGGCCGGCTGAAAAAACAATTGAAATACGCCGCTAACCGGGGGATTGCTTATGTTGTGATTATCGGCCCCCAAGAGTATGAAGCCGGAGAAATTATCATCAAGAGGATGTCGGATTCGGAGCAGTTGAAATTTAATAACATAGATGAGTTGATAAATTATGTAAGAGGGCGGGCTTGATGTTCGGCATGGGAATCGGAGAAATCATCGTCATCCTGGTCATCGCCCTGGTGCTGATCGGCCCCAGGAAACTGCCGGAAGTGGCCCGCTCCCTGGGAAAGGCCCTGGGGGAATTCAAGCATGCGGCCGATGAAATAAGAAACGGTTTTCAGGAAGATTTCTCCCAGGCCTCAAAACCGGAGGACTCTTCCGACCAGATAGACGAGGAATCACCGCCAGCTGAACTTCCAAAAACCAAGAAAAGCTAGTGCCCATCCATAAACGGGTGTTTTAAGGAAGTTTCTCACTCCCAGGCTCCTGCCTGGGAGTGTATATGTCAGAGGCTCTGCCTCAA
>JBHHXV010000093.1:0-8055 GCA_046757225.1 bacterium | reverse complement strand
GTTTAACGAAGCCTTTAACCCGGATGGCTATGAAAAGAAGGAGCTTGCCCGTCTGTTCAAGCTGGAACAGGTGGTCTCTCTGGCTGACGGAAAGGTCTTTCTGCTCAAGCCCGAACAACCCAAAGAAAAATTAATGATAAACAAAGGGGTTCTCCTGTGGAACGGAAAATAACCAGACCTTGAAATAAGGTAGGAAAACCGCTATTATTTAACCTGTTTTATTTTAGCGGATGGGAGATCTCATGAAACAGGCAAAAAAAACAGGAGAATGGTTGGCCTTGAGCGGGGCGTTTCTGCTGGTTATGACGAAAGACGCTTACGCTTATCTGGACCCGGGAACCGGCAGCTACATCATTCAGATGCTGCTGGCGGTGGTGGTGGGAGGATTCTATGCCCTCAAGGTTTATTGGAAAAATATTAAAAACTTCTTTTCCAAAAATAAAGGAAATGAAGATAAATAATGGAAACGGTTCCCGGTTCTTTTCGAGACCCCAGCGGGTTTCTCTTTTTCCAGGACGGCTGTCTTTACCGCCAGGTAAATAAGGTATACCGGGAGGATTACGATCTTCTTATAAGTTCCGGCCTCTATGACACACTGGTGAAATCCGGTCTGCTGGTCGCGCATGAAGAGGTGGATCTTCCCGGGTCAGAGCCTGCCTGCAAAATCCTGAAGCCGGAATTGATACCCTTTATCTCCTACCCGTACGAGTGGTGTTTTTCCCAACTCAAGGCCGCCGCTTTAACCACCCTGCGAATCCAGAAAACCTCTTTAAGTATGGAAATGAGCCTCAAGGACAGCAGCGCCTATAATATCCAGTTTCTCCAGGGCCGACCGGTGCTGATTGACACCCTCTCTTTTGAAAGGTACCGGGAAGGAACCGCCTGGGTGGCCTACAAACAGTTCTGTCAGCATTTCCTGGCTCCCCTGGCTTTAATGAGCTATACGGACATCCGCCTCAACCAGCTGTCCCGGGTCTTCATAGACGGCGTTCCTCTGGATCTGGCCAGCGCCCTGCTCCCTTCGGGAACCAAATATAAATTCTCTCTGCTTTCCCACATTCACCTCCACGCGAAAAGCCAGAAACGCTATGGAGATAAAGACAAAAACAAGGAAATAAAAAACCCCGGAATAAGCAAAACCGCCCTGCTGGGGATTATCGACAGCCTGGAGTCCGCGGTCGGTAAGCTGAAATGGAAATCCAGAGGAACCGAGTGGGGCGATTATTATGATAAAACCAATTATTCTCCTGATTCCTTTGAGTTTAAGAAAAAATTGGTGGAACGGTTTCTGGAAAAAAGCAGCCCCAAGACAGTCTGGGATCTGGGTGCCAATACCGGCGTATTCAGCCGTCTCGCCTCCGACAAAGGAAGGGAAACCGTCTCTTTTGATGTCGATCCGGCCGCGGTGGAGCTTAATTACCTGGAGAGCGTCAAAAACAAGGATACCGGGATACTCCCCCTGCTGCTTGATTTGACCAATCCCAGTCCCGGTATCGGCTGGGAGCATAAGGAAAGGATGTCTCTCCTGGAGCGGGGGCCGGTTGATGCGGTTATGGCCCTGGCCTTGATTCATCACCTGGCGATTTCCAATAACCTCCCCCTGGAAAAGATCGCCGGGTTTTTTCACGAGATCTGCCGGTATCTGATTATTGAGTTTGTCCCCAAGAGCGATTCCCAGGTGCAGAAGCTCCTGACCAACCGGGAAGATATTTTTCCCGATTACACCAGGGAAAATTTTGAAAAGGTTTTTTCCGAATTTTTTGCCATTGAAAACTCGGAAGAAATAAAGGATAGCGACAGAGTTCTGTATCTGATGCTCGCCCGGGAAATATGAAAAAAAGCCGGGTTTTCCATCCTTTTCTGTTTGTCTTATATCCGGTTCTGTTTCTCTATGCCCACAACAAAGACCAGTTTCATCTGAAGGTAATCTTCGCTCCCCTGGCCGTCCTGTCTCTTTTTAGCCTGGCCGTTCTCTGGGGGTTAAATCGCCTTATGAAGGATTACCATAAGACCGGGATCGTTCTTTCCGCTTTTTTCCTGCTCTTTTTTTCCTTTCAGCATTTCTTCAAAACCCTGGAACGTGTTCAGTATATAGAATGGTATATAGGTACCACCAGAACAGTCGGTTTTATCTTTCTGGTCTTATTCTCTCTGGTTTGTTATGTTACTGCAAGAACTCAAAAGAACCTCGATAACTTTACTGCATTCGCCAATCTTATCGCCGCTGTTTTAGTTGTTTTCTCCGCAGTGGAAATAGGAGCTTATGAATTCAATTCCTGGATAAACCTGCGTAAAGGACATGGGCCAACGGGAGAAAAACGAATCAGTCCCGAAAAACTGGCCTCCCTTCCTAATATTTATTATATAATCCTGGACGCTTACACGAGCGGAGAGCTTCTGAAAAAACAGCACCGCTACGACAATTCCGCTTTTATAAATTTCCTGCGGAAAAAAGGGTTCTACCTGGCCGGAAAAAGCCAGTCTAATTATATCCAGACCGCCCTTTCCTTATCCTCTTCCCTGAATTTCGATTATCTGCCCGGGATTTTGCCTGATTACGATAAGCTGGCGGAAACCGGCGATCATGCGCCCCTTAATAAACTGATCAGGTACAACCGGGTTTCCAAGGTCTTGAAGCGGTACGGTTATCAAACAGTGGCTTTTGAAACCGGATACAGCATCACCGAGATCGGGAACTCCGATATCTATCTGGCCCCCGAAACCTCTTTAATTGACGAGTTTCAGATGGGGCTGATCGATACTACCGTCATCCCGGTCCTGCTGAAAAATGTCTCAAATTATTATTTCGAGACTCAGAGAAAAAGGGTTTTGTATACACTGTCTCATTTGGGTGGTTTGACGGGGTTTAAAAAGCCCACCTTCGTCTTCGCCCACCTTACCTGCCCGCATGTTCCCTACGTTTTCGGCCCGAACGGGGAGGACGGCTCCCAATACAAAGACAAACCGAATCCCCAGAGGTACGTGTATCAGGTCAGATACATTAACCAAAGGATGGAAAAAATAATCGACCGTATCTTATCCAACTCGAAGATACCGCCCGTTATTGTTATTCAGGGAGACCACGGGAACGGTTGCGGGGCTTTCGAGGCCTTTACCAGGAAATATCTGAGTTCGAGATTCGCCATTCTGAACGCTTATTATCTTCCCGGCGACGGCGCTGCGCTCCTGTATGAAAATATAAGTCCGGTCAATACCTTCAGGGTCGTCCTTAACAAATACCTGGGAACCGATTTCAAATTGTTGAGGGATGAGCATTTCTACTCGAATTATAAAAACCCTTACAAATTCGTTAAAATAAAGAAACAGCTGTTGACCCCGATGGAGAAGTATCCTTATAAATAAGGGTACCTTCACAAAAGGAACCCTTCTGTATCGTAAGAATACCCTTCAAGCCAGTAATTCAGCAACCATTTCTTCCTTTACTTTCAATTTAAGTTTATATACTATGTAAACTTGGCTTTAAGATGAGATAAACGAAGGAGATATTCATGCCTTGGAATACCCTGTTTTTTGCCTCTCTGGTTCTTATGCTGGCTGAGCATATGCTTCAGGATTATTTTGTGGAATTCTTTTACCGGAGCGGGTGGACAGTTTCCCAGAAGACTGTCAATGTCGACTGGGACCCGACCAAGGTGCCGATCGGAGCCACTCAAACCACAACCACCAGCGCTTTTTCTTTCAGCAAGGACGGCCAGACCTGTTATTTCCGTTATAAGCACCGGCTATTTATTCCTCTGGTTCCCTTTGTTTTCTTTCGAGGGGTCGCCGAAAGAAAAGAGGGGAAAGTCCAGGTGACGGTTAGAATGAATGTGGCTCAGTTTCTGGTTCTGCTCTGCGCTGAGGATTTAACCGGAAATATTTATCTGGGGGTAATAGCTACCGTGTTGGCCTTCTTCGGTTTCAAGGGGTATTTCGGTTTGAATCCGATCGAGATTGTGGGCAGCTACTTTGACGATATTTCCAGACAACTGGAATTTGAAGTGAAAGAAGATTAACCGTTTCATAACCTGGTATGAGAATTATTTCCGGCTCCAGCCGGGGAAAACGTCTGTTTTCCCCGGGCAGCCTGCCGGTCCGGCCTACCTCCGACCGGGTAAAGGAGGCCTTTTTTAACTGCTTGTCCGGCCGGGTTGCAGGGACTCGCTTTCTGGATCTGTTCGCCGGAACCGGGGGTGTCGGAATCGAAGCGCTCAGCCGGGAGGCGGGAAAGGTTGTTTTCGTTGACCATAATCGGAAACTGATCGAGCTTATCAGAAAAAATCTGGCGACCTGCGGTTTTCCTGAAAGCAATTGGTTGTTGGAAAAAAGCTCTGTTTTCCGTTTCCTGAAGTTTTCCGAAGCGGATAAATTTGATATTATTTTCCTTGACCCACCCTATCACTTTCCCGAAATTCCCCGATTGATAAAAGAAACAATGAAATGCTGCGCTGAAGGCGGAACGGTAACCCTGGAACATCACTGCGGCGATATTGTCCCGAACGGCTTTTATGACCAGAGGAAGTATGGGGAGAGCGCGCTTTCTTTTTATGGAAAACGGTGATGATAAAAAAAGCGATATACCCCGGCAGTTTCGATCCCCTGACCAACGGTCACCTTGATTTAATAAAAAGAGGGGTGGCGGTTTTCGGCGGTTTAACCGTAGCGGTGGCGGAAAACGTCAAGAAAACGCCTTTGTTTTCGGTGGGGGAAAGATTGGAAATGATTGGAACCGCCACTTCCGGTTTGCCGGAGGTTACGGTAATCTCCTTTGAGGGGCTGCTGACCGATTATTGCCGGAGCGCAGGGATTAATATTATACTGCGGGGACTGCGGGTGGTATCCGATTTCGAGGCTGAGCTGCAGAGCGCTTCCATCAACCGGCAGCTCTGCCCTGAACTGGAAACCGTTTTCATGACCCCCTCAGATGACTGCGCCTACCTCAGTTCCAGTATTGTCAAGGAATTGGCCGGGCTGAGCGGAAAGATAGAAAAGATGGTGCCGCCGATTGTCTACCATAAATTAAAAGAGCGTTTCAAGAATGGATCTTCACTCTGAAAAAATCATTATTCTGGACTTCGGCTCTCAATACACTCAATTGGTGGCCAGAAGGGTGCGGGAGTGCAAGGTTTTCTGTCAGATACTGCCCTTCAGCGCTCCCCTGGAAAAGATACGGGAACTGAAGCCAAAAGGGATAATCCTTTCGGGCGGGCCGGCCAGCATTTACCAGGATGGCGCTCCCAGGTGCGCTGAGGAGATATTCGATTCCGGGATTCCGGTACTGGGGATCTGCTACGGTATGCAGCTGATTTCCCGGCATTTCGGGGGAGAGGTAAACCGGTCGGCTCACCGGGAATACGGTCAGGCCAGATTGCGGCTCAATAAGTCAACCGATCTTTTGAGCGGTCTTGATTATCCGGCTGAAGAAGGGTTGAAGGTCTGGATGAGCCACGGGGATAAAGTGGAAAAACTGCCGGACGGATTCGTTCCCCTGGCGCATACGGATAACTCCCCTATCGCCGTGATCGGGGACGAAGCGCGTTCGATTTACGGCTTGCAGTTTCACCCGGAGGTTTCCCATTCCGAGCGGGGCATACTTTATTTCCGGAATTTTCTGTATAAGATCTGCGCCTGCCACGGAAACTGGACCATGCGCGGGTTTATTGAAGAGACTCTTGAGCATATCAGGAAGCAGGTGGGCAATAAAAAGGTGATCTGCGCCTTGAGCGGAGGGGTCGATTCCTCGGTGACGGCCATGCTGCTTCATAAGGCGGTCGGTTCGCAGTTGACCTGCATCTTTGTGGACAACGGGGTGCTGCGGAAGAATGAAGCGGAAATGGTGGTCAAGACTTTCCGGGATAAGCTCGGCCTTAAACTGGATGCGGTGGACGCTGCGGAACGTTTCCTGAATATGCTCGAAGGGGTGGAAGACCCGGAGCGGAAACGGAAGATAATCGGCAATGAATTTATCTCTATATTCGAGGAGGAGGCCGGCAAACTGGGAGAGGTCGATTTCCTGGCTCAGGGCACCCTTTATCCTGATGTGATCGAGTCGGTTTCCGTGAAAGGCCCCTCGGCCACCATCAAGAGTCACCACAATGTGGGCGGCCTGCCGGAAAAGATGAAGTTGAAGCTGGTCGAGCCGCTGCGGGAACTGTTCAAAGATGAGGTCAGGGAGGTGGGCCGGGAGTTGGAAATCCCGGATTATATCATCAACCGGCAGCCCTTTCCCGGACCGGGACTGGCCATCCGGATTTTAGGCGCGGTCACCGAAGAGCGGGTAAGGATACTGCAACAGGCGGATGAAATCGTTTATCAGGAAATTAAACGGGCGGGATGGTATAATGAAATATGGCAGTCGTTCGCCGTTCTGCTTCCCATCAACACGGTGGGAGTGATGGGGGACGAGAGAACTTATGAGAATGTGGCGGCCCTGCGGATGGTAAACAGCGTGGACGGCATGACCGCCGACTGGGTCCGGCTGCCCTATGATTTGTTGCAGACCATCTCCAACCGGATCATCAATGAGGTTTCCGGCATAAACCGGGTGGTATACGATATCAGCTCCAAGCCGCCCAGCACTATTGAATGGGAATAAAAACAATTAATTTTGAAGAGTTAGAAATTTTTATTGACGGAGCTTCCCGGGGAAACCCGGGCGAGGCGGCCGGCGCCGCGGTAATCTTCGACCAGTCCGGAGCGGTAATCGGGGAAGCTGGTAAATACCTGGGTAAAGCCACCAACAACGTGGCCGAGTATAACGCCCTGATCGTCGGTCTGAACGAAGCCGCTGTTTTAGGGGGAAAAGTCCTGAAGATCTTTTCCGATTCCGAACTGCTGGTAAAGCAATGGAACGGTATTTACCGGATCAAAAAGCCGGAATTGCAGCGTTTGAGTATTCAAGCCCGCAACCTGGCGGTAAAATTTGAAAAGGTTTCGCTGAGGCATGTTTATCGGGAAGACAACAAAGAGGCTGATAAATTGGCTAATCAAGTATTGAATAAGAAAAAGAGTATTAATCTTTAAGTTTGCGGAAAGTGCTCCTAAGTAAGGGTGATGATTGCTGAGGAAATTTTTTTCTTTGGAGGAAAGTCCGGGCTCCGCAGGGCAGGGCGCTGGATAACGTCCAGTGGGGGCGACCCTAAGGAAAGTGCCGCAGAAAATATACCGCCTAAGTTGTCTTCGGGCAACCGGTAAGGGTGAAATGGTGCGGTAAGAGCGCACCAGCGGCCGGGGTGACCCGGCCGGCTTGGTAAACCCCGCCTGGAGCAAGACCAAGTAGGAGAGCGCGTATGGCAGCGGCCCGTTGCCGGCTCTCGGGTAGGTCGCAAGAGGTGGATGGCGACATTCATCCCAGATAAATAATCATCGCTTATGGCTTGTTGACAAGCGATAGGTAACAGAACCCGGCTTACAACTTGCTTTGGGCACTTTCCGCAATTTTCCTGCCCGCGCTCTCATTATAATCAGATACCTGGGAAATGATAAGAAACTTGAAAAAGATTTCGGCCGGTTACCTCGCTGGCCTGCTTTTGGCTCTGACAGCCTTCTACCTGACAGTTCCCGTAGTGGTCCGCTCGGAAGTGGATTTTGACGCCAACTACTGGTATGACAAAGGATATGAGGAAACAAATCTCGACCTGAAAATAAAGTATTATAATAAATCCCTGGAATTGAAAGCTGACAATCCGGATATCTATAATAACCTGGGAGTAATTTACAAGAAGAAGGGATTGTACAAGAAAGCAGTAGAATATTTCCAGAAAGCCCTTTTAATTGTCCACTATAAAACCCCGGAATACGCTTACATTAACCTGGCGCTTGTTTACAGGTTGCAGAAAAAATATCCGGAAGCTATCAGTACCTATAAAAAGGCTATTCAGCTCAACCCGGCTTTTCCCCAATCGTACAATGGATTAGGAATGACTTATAAGGATATGGGGGATTTTGATAATGCGCTGAAGCAATTTAAGCTGGCCCTGGAAGTGAACCCCGGTTTTGTGGCCGCCGATTTAAACATAAAGAATCTCTGGAAGGTTTCGGCTGGCGATTCTTCCA
>JBHHXV010000092.1:0-8144 GCA_046757225.1 bacterium | reverse complement strand
ATAAAAAGTTTCGCTTTTCAAATAAATACCGTTTCGCCGGTTATGATTCCCGAATAATTCGTAATGGCCAGCTTGGTTATTCCGGATTATCAGGGAGGGAAAGTGTTTCCACTTTTTTTTCCGCTTCCGAGAGTTTTTGAGAACAAAAACGGGTTAATTGCACTCCCTCCTCGAATTGTTTCAGGGAATCATCCAGAGAAAGGGTTCCCTGTTCCAAACTATCCACTATCTCTTCCAGGCGCTGCAGAGCGGTTTCAAATTTCAAGTTCTTTTTCATTAGAAGTTTCCTTATATTCTCTATACCTGAATGATATTATATCATTTTTTAAAAACTCTTTTTACCGTGAAAATAGCGAGTATCCCTTCCTTGGGGGCAACCACCTTTTTTCATCACTGGGGGGTTGCGAATGGCCCGTTATGAAAAGTTTGTTGACAAAGGCCGTTATTTTGATTAAAATTTCCCACCTGTACCTTTGCCGATTAAGGGTGGAGGGGGAATGGCGCAAGTTGATAAATTTATATATTCAAGGTTTTAGGAAAAGATGTCCGAACAGATAGTGCAGGAAATTAAAAACGCGGAAGAAGCCGCCCGGCAGCTGATAGAACAGGCGGAAAAAGACCGGAAAACGTTTCTGGGGCAGGTGGAAAAAGAAGCTGCCAAAAAATACGCCATCAAAATAAAGGACGCGAGAACAAAATCCCAGAAGCAGATCCAGCAGGCGGAAAAAGAAGCTGCCAAAAAAACGCTGAAACTGGAAAAAGAGATCGAAAAGCAGATTGCCCAAATAAATAAAGCGACACAAGACCGGATTGAAAAAACGGCGGAAATGATGTTTAAAGGAATTATAAGTGGCCGTCAGTAAGCTCAAGAAAATAAAGCTGGTCAGCCATAATTCTTTCAGGAACACTATGCTGGAGGTGCTTCAGCGCAGGGGAGCGGTTCATGTCTGCGATCTTACGGAAGAGGATTCCGCCGGAAAGAAACCGGTAAACGCTCAGGCCGAGGAAGAGGCGGTTTCCCGCTTGAATTTCTCCCTGGCCTTTCTTGCTCCCTACGCCACTGAAACCGGGTTTCTGGAAAAGCTGTCGGCCGGCAAACCGGTCCTCCCTTCCCAGAAGCTTTCTCAACTGGTCAAGGAAACCGATATTAACGCCATTTTCGAGCAATGCACCAGGATAAATCACGATCTGAAACTGATAGACCAGGATACCCGCCATGCTCACGATGAAATAGAAACGACCGCCCCCTGGAAAAAGCTGAACTGCCCCCTCGAATCACTGGGCGCTACGGACAGCTCGTTCATAAAAACCTTTTTCATAAAGATCGAGGCCCTGGACGGTTTTCTGAATGCCAGCGGTGGTTTATGCGTTCACTGCCGGGAAATTGACCGCGCGGAAAATAAAGCGATGCTCTTGATCGCGGCCCACCGCTCTGACCGGGAAAAGTTTCAAGAAACTCTGGAAACCTTTAACCTGGAAGAGGTCTCCTGGGGAGAACTCACCGGCACCCCCGCCCAGCGGATTAAAGCCCTGGAAAACAGAGTCAAAGAGCTGGACCAAAAGAAGCGGGATTTGGAAGCAGAAGCCCGAAGCTTGTTGAAAAATCGCTCGAACTTAGAGTTTCTGTGTGATTATTATCTCAATGCAAAACATAAACTGGAAATTCAAGACTGCTTTCGGGAAACCTCCTCCTCCTTTATTCTGGAGGGCTGGATTAAAGAAAGCGGAATAGAGGCGCTGTTGACTGATTTGAGACAGTATTCCAATGACTGGGCTTATGAAATTCTGGACAGCGACGAGACCCCGCCGGTGGTCATGGAAAACAAACCGATGGCCGCCCCCTTTGAAGCGGTGACCAATATGTACGGCCTGCCCAAGTATGACGAGGTGGACCCGACCCCGATTCTGGCTCCCTTCTTTTTCGTGTTCTTCGGGCTTTGCCTGGCGGACGGGGGCTACGGCCTGATTCTGACCGGCCTGGCTTACTGGGCGCTCAAAAAATTCAAGCTTCCCGAAGAATCCCGGGGGATGGTGAAACTGGGGCTTTACTGCGGCATCGCCACCATTCTGGCGGGAGTGGTTACCGGCAGCTGGTTCGGAGATCTGGCCCGGTACCTGCCTTTCGACGCTCTGACCCGCTTTCTGAAAGGACTGTCCCTGTTCGATCCGATCTACGAGCCGATGATCTTCATGGCCCTGGCTTTGAATTTAGGGGTTTTTCATATCTGCACCGGGATCTATACCAAGTTCTCCCAACATTTGAAAAGACAGGAATACTCGGACGCTTTCTTCGGCCAGATCCCCTGGCTGCTGCTCTTTCTGGCAGTGGAACTGTACTGGATAATCTCCACCGGATACCTGAGCCCGGTTCTGGGCGGTTATCTGAAATGGGTGGTTTATTTCAGCCTGGGAATCCTCTTTTTCTTCGGGGGCAGGGGAACCGTCAACCCGCTGGTCCGCCTGGGAAAAGGCTTTCTGGAATTATACGAGTCGATCGCCTATTTAAGCGACGTGCTTTCCTATTCCCGGCTGCTGGCTTTAGGGCTGGCCTCGGCGGTCATCGCCAATGTGATCAATATGATCTCTTCTCTGGTGCTGGGGGTTCCCTTTCTGGGATACCTGATGCTGGCCGCTATCATGCTGGGGGGGCACACCTTCAATCTGCTCATCAATACCCTGGGATCGTTTATTCATACCAGCAGATTGCAGTTCGTGGAATTCTTCCCCAAATTCTTTGAGGGGGGGGGGAAAACCATTTGATCCCTTCGGCCGGGTGGCGGAGTTTACTTATATTGACGGCGACCTGCCGGCTTAGTAATTAACTATTTGTTAACTTTATAAGGAGAATTGTTACTATGGATATGGGAATGATAATGGCGGTTGCCGGAGCGGCGATCGCAGTCACTTTTTCCGGGGTCGGTTCCTCAATCGGAATCGGGCATTCCGCCCAGGCGGCCAACGGCGCCATGTCGGTAGACCCGAAAAATTTCGTTAACTTTCTTATCCTGTCGGTGCTTCCGGGAACGCAGGGGATTTACGGTTTTGTCGCCGCCTTCTTTGTCATCAACAAGATCGGTTTGCTGGGGACTCCGGTAGCTCTTACCACCGCCCAGGGGTGGCAGATCTTCATGGCCTGTATTCCCATTGCCATCGGCGGCTGGTTTTCCGGCATTCATCAGGGCAAGGTCTCGGCCGCCGGTATCAGCGTAGCCGTCAAACAGGAGAAGGATTTCATGAAGGCGGTGATCATGTCGGCCCTGGTTGAGACCTACGCGGTGCTGGCCCTGCTGATTACCATTATGTTGCTGCTGTTTATCAAGGTCGGTTAATCGAAGTATGGCCATACAGGACATAATAAAAAAGATAGAAACGGATGCCCAGGCCGTTGCTGACAGGATAGCGGCCGAAACCAGGAAGGAATCTCAAAAGATTACCGAAAGGGAAGAGGCCAGGGGAGCGGCGGAAGCGGAAAAGATTATCGCCCGGGCAGAGGAAGAGGGAAAACGGATTGCCAGCCGCACCCTGCAGCAGGCGGAACTGGCTGGCCGGAAAAAGCTGCTGGCCGCGAAACAGGCAATAGTGGAAGCCGCTTTTGAAAGGTTGGAAACCAAGCTTGCCCGGATGGATGACACCGCTTACCTCGGTCTGATCAGGCGTCAGATTCTGGAGGTAAAGGGAAGCGGCCAGTATACCCTGTTCTCTTCCCAAAGTACCGCCAAGCTGATTGACAAGGCTTTTGTGGAAAAGCTCAACCAGGAGCTGAGTAAAGCCAAGGCCGGTTTTAAACTCACCGGGGGCGAGGAGCACCTGGAGATCGGACGGGGTTTCACCCTGCGTCAGCAAAAGCTGGATCTGAATTTTTCCTTTGCCGCTCTGCTGTCCGAAACCAGGAAATCATGCTATCGGGATGTGGTAAGTGCCCTGTTCGGGGAAACGAAAGCTAAATGATTGTTCTGAGTCCGGCCATAATGGGGCAGAATTCCTTGTATACCCATGCGGTCGGGTATGTAAGGGCTCTGGAAGTAAAGCTGCTGAAACAGTCTTACCTGAACCGACTGAGCGACGCCTCCAATACGAATGATCTGTTAAAGATTTTACAGGAGACTTCCTATGGGGAGTCCTTTCATGACGCTTCCGGTCTGAGCCGGTATGAAAGGGTTTTCACTAAAGAGCTCAAGGAAGTTTATGACCTGATCAGCTCGATTTCCCCCGAACCCGAGTTGATCGACATCATAAAGCAGAGATACGATTTTCATAATGTAAAGGTTTTTCTGAAAAGCAGGGTGTTGGGGGAAAACCCGGAAGACTCGATCAGCCCTCTGGGAACCGTTGATCCCGACCTTATCCGCCAGGCCCTGGAAAAAGAGGATTTATCTCTGTTGCCGGACTTTTTGCAGCAGGCTGCCCGGGAAGTCGAGGGATGGTCGGAAAACGCGGATGATCTCCTCCGGCTTTCTCTGTATCTGGACAAGGCTTATTACCGGGCAGCCCGAAAAAGAGCCGACCGGTCCGGCGTTCTTTTTCTCCGGAATCTGATCGGCGCCCGGATAGACCTGACCAATATCAGGACAATCGTGCGTTTAAGCAGGATGAAGGCTGACCGCAAGCTGCTCGGCGAGGCTTTGATTGATGGTGGGCTGATTGATCTGGATTCCCTGCAATCAGTGGGAAGCGGGGATTTGGAATCGCTGCCCGGCTGGCTTTCTCTCTTTCCTTATGAAGATATCGAGGAGGGAATACACGAGTATCTCAAGAGCGGGTCGCTGACCGAACTGGAGGTAAAAATTATGATGTTCTTCTGCCAGTACGCGGAACAGGCCGGCCTGGTAGCGATGGGAGTGGAACCTCTCTTAGCGTATTTACTGGCCAAGGAAACCGAGATCGCCGCCCTGCGGATGACGCTGGTGGGAAAGCTCAATGATCTGAGCGCTGAAACGATCAAAAACCGGCTGGCCGGGTTTCCGCTGCCGAAATAAAGAAGTAAATGTCAAAAATAGCAGTAATAGGGGATCGGGATTCGATTCTGGGGTTCAAGGCTCTGGGGTTGGGGATCTTTGCGGTAAACAGCTCAGAAGGGGCGCTCGATCAATTGAAGGCTTTGATGGGCGGCGATTACGCGGCCATCTTTATTACGGAAAATTATGCGGCGCCGGTGGTGGACCGGATTGCCGAACTGGAAAAAGAGATCACCCTCTATCCCAGCATTGTGATTATCCCCAGCCATCATGGCGGGCAGGGACTGGGTATGGAAAAGACCAGGCTGATGATCGAAAAAGCGATAGGGATGTCTTATGGAACAGAAAAGGAATAATGTAACTTGTTAAGTCGGGAACTATAAAACATGAGCGCAGGTAAAATTGTAAAGGTATCGGGGCCGCTGGTGGTGGCTGAGGGATTACCGAACGCCAAAATGTATGATGTGGTGAAGGTAAGCAATCAGGAACTGGTGGGAGAGATTGTCGAAATCAAGGGAAATTACGTTTCCATCCAGGTTTACGAGGAAACCGGCGGGTTGGGTCCGGGGGACCCGGTGATTTCTACCAACGCTCCTTTAAGCGTGGAACTGGGGCCGGGAATCCTGGAATCGATTTACGACGGTATTCAGCGTCCCCTGGACGGTATCTGCCGGGCGGTGGGCGACCTTATTACCAGAGGGGTATCCGTGCCTTCGCTGAAACGGGACAGGAAATGGGCCTTTACCCCGACCGTGAAAAAGGGGATGGAGGTAGCCGGGGGAGATATCCTGGGAACGGTTCCCGAAACCGTGGCGATTCTCCATAAAGTGATGGTTCCCCCGGAAATAAGCGGAAAAGTAATCGAGATCAAAAAAGGGGAATTTACGGTCGAGGATACGGTGGCCGTATTGGAAGACGCCAGCGGTAAAAAGACCGAGCTTTCCCTGATGCAGAAATGGCCGGTGCGTAAAGCCAGACCATTCAAGAATAAACTTGCTCCCACCATTCCTCTGAGTTCCGGGCAGAGAATTATCGATATGCTGTTTCCCCTGGCCAAAGGGGGCACCGCCTGCGTACCCGGTCCTTTCGGTTCCGGTAAAACGGTGGTGCAGCATCAGCTGGCCAAATGGGCGGACGCGGAAATTATCGTCTACGTCGGCTGCGGGGAAAGAGGCAACGAGATGACCGACGTGCTGATCGAAATGCCGGAACTGACCGACCCGACCACCGGTCACTCCCTGATGACCAGAACCGTTCTTATAGCCAACACTTCCAATATGCCGGTGGCGGCCCGTGAGGCTTCCATCTATACCGGGATCACCATTGCCGAGTATTACCGGGACATGGGGTATGACGTGGCCCTGATGGCTGACTCCACCTCCCGCTGGGCCGAAGCGCTGCGGGAGATGTCCGGCCGGCTGGAGGAGATGCCGGGCGAGGAAGGGTATCCGGCTTATCTGGCTACCAAACTGGCGGATTTTTACGAAAGAGCCGGTTTTGTAGAGACCTGCTCCTCTGATAACAGAACCGGTTCGATCACCGCTATCGGGGCGGTCTCCCCTCCGGGCGGTGACATGTCCGACCCGGTTGTTCAGGCCACCCTGAAGGTGGTGAAGGTTTTCTGGGGGCTGGATTACAACCTGGCCTACCGCCGTCATTTCCCGGCCATCAACTGGTTACTGAGCTATTCCCTGTACGGTGATAACCTTAACGAATATTATGACCGGGAGATATCGACCGATTGGAATAACAACAAACAAAAAGTGATGTCCATGCTGCAAAAGGAAGCGGAGCTGGAAGAGATCGTCCGGCTGGTAGGCAAAGACTCCCTCTCCCAGGACGACCAGCTGACCATGGAGATCACCAAGATCATCCGGGAGGATTTCCTCCACCAGAACGCCTTCCACAAGCTGGACAGCTACACCTCGCTTAAAAAGCAGTTCAGGATGTTGAACCTTATGCTGGCCTTACACGCCGAATTAAAAAGGGCGATGGAATCCGGCATAAAACTGGATGAACTGATAGCCCTGCCGATAGTGGAAAAGGTTTCCAAATGCCGGGAAATCCTGGAAAACGAGTTCGATAAATTCGATAAACTCCAGAAAGAGTTACATAAGGAAATTTCCAAGAAAATCGAGAAATAAATAAGGAAAAGCCAACCCCATAGGAAAAAAGAAATGCTAAAAGAATATAGAACAATCGGACATATCAGCGGGCCGCTGGTGCTGGTGCGGGATGTTGAGGGGATCAAGTACGAGGAACTGGTGGAAGTGGAGCTTCCGGGACGGGAAGTCCGCCTGGGAAAGGTGCTGGAGGTAAACGGAGATACCGCCCTGGTGCAGCTGTTTGAAGGCACCAGCGGAATCAACGCCGACGAGAGCAAGGTCCGCTTTCTGGGAAAGGGTCTGGAACTGGCGGTTTCCGAGGATTTGCTGGGACGGATTTTCGACGGTCTGGGAAGGCCGATTGATGACGGGCCCGAGTTGTTTACCGATAAGCAGATCGATATCAACGGCAACCCGATCAACCCCTATGCCCGGAATTATCCGTCCGAGTTCATCCAGACCGGCATTTCCGCTATCGACGGTCTGAACACCCTGGTCAGGGGCCAGAAACTGCCGATCTTTTCCGGATCCGGGCTTCCCCATTCCAAGCTGGCCGCCCAGATCGCCCGCCAGGCCAGGACCATCGGCAAGGACGACCGGTTCGCGGTGGTGTTCGCCGCCATGGGAATCACCTTCGAGGAATATGACTTTTTCCGTAAGGATTTTCAGAAAACCGGGGCGCTGGAGCGCTCGGTTCTGTTTGTCAACCTGGCGGACGACCCGGCGGTAGAGAGAATCGCCACCCCCCGGATGGCCCTGACCGCCGCCGAATATCTGGCTTATGAACGGGGAATGCACGTGCTGGTCATCCTGACCGATATGACCAACTACTGCGAGGCGCTGCGGGAAATCTCGGCCGCCCGGAAAGAGATCCCCGGTAGGCGCGGGTATCCCGGATATATGTATACCGATCTTTCCTATATTTACGAGCGGGCCGGCCGGATCAAGGGCAAAACCGGTTCGGTTACCCAGATTCCGGTCCTGAGTATGCCCGAAGACGACAAGACCCATCCGATCCCTGATCTCACCGGTTATATCACCGAGGGCCAGATCATTCTGGGACGCTCGGTTCACCGGAACGGGG
>JBHHXV010000091.1:0-8269 GCA_046757225.1 bacterium | reverse complement strand
GGAATTAAGTGTAAGGTATAAAAAACTCTCGGACATTCATCTGCTGGGATATTTCCCTCCTGTGAGTTTTCCGCTCTGGATAAATCATTAGCGGCTTTTAAAAAAACCCGCGGGGAACGGGGAGTGAAAATAGTGGAAAATATCAACCGCCAGCTGGAGAGCGAGGGAACCCCCCCTCTTTCATTGGAACGGCTGAGGAAAATCGCCCAGGGGGCGGTCGGCCGTCCCCATATAGCTCAGATGCTGATCGAGCGCGGCCTGGCCGGCGATATGAATGACGCCTTCGATTCCTTTCTGGTTCCTCACAATGTGCCCAAACATAAGCTGGCTATACAGGAGGCGATCAGACTGATAAAGGATGAGGGAGGGTGGCCGGTTCTGGCTCACCCGCATGTGCTGCGGAACTCTCCCAACCATCTTTCGGCAGATGGTTCCCGAAAACTGGTTTCGGATTTTGCCCGGATGGGCGTAGAGGGACTGGAAAGCTATTATGGGGAGTACAATTGTTATGAATCAGCCCTTTATACGGATTGGGCGCTGAACCTGGATTTATTTGTTACTATCGGGTCTGATTTTCACGGATTTGCTGAAAGGGGGCGGATGGGAAGGTTCTGTTGCGGTTCGGTGCCTGTGGAACAAATTATGAAGAACCTCCCTTTCGTTAATAAATGCGACAACTAATAATTTCTGTATTGCTTGCTTTTTGGTTTTCCGGCTGCCTTACGCTGAGGCCTAAGCGGTCTTCTGAGCAGGAAACCGGACACGCCAGGCCGGAAAAACCGTCCCGGGCGGTGGCCGACTTTGCCGAAATTCTGGAAATAGAACTGAAATCAATTGATTACAAGCAAGATTCAAAAGCCTTGAATACAGAGATGTACACCAACCGGGGAGTAGCTTATATGAGAAAAAAGAAGCACAAACTGGCGGTGGCTGATTTCACCAAGGCGTTGGAAATCGATTCCGAATTGACCGAAGGCTACCTTAACCGGGGAAGCGTCTATGGCCTGATAAAGGATTACGACAAGGCGATAGCCGATTTCACCAAGGCCCTGGAAATCGACCCCGAACTGACCGAAGGCTATATTAACCGGGGAATAGCCTATGCCAAAAAGGGAGAATACGAATTGGCGATAGCCGATTATGAAGAGGCGATTTCTCTGGATTCCAAACAAGCGGTGGCTTACAACAACCGTGGAGTGGCTTATGACCACCTGGGGCAGTATTCGCTTTCTATAAAGGATTATTCCCGGGCGATCGCCCTTAATCCCAAATACGCCAACGCCTACAATAACCGGGCCTGCGCCTACGATTTTATGGGCAGATACGAGGAAGCGGTCTCCGATTACACCAGGGCGATTGAGTTTAACCCCAAAAACCCTCATATGTATCTTGGCCGGGGAGTGGCCCACTATGAACTGGGAGAAGGAGAAAAGGCCTGCCGTGATTGGCAGAAGGGGTGCGAACTGGGAAGATGCAAGAATTATAATATCGCTATCAAATCAAACCTCTGTAAAAAAGCCCAGCCAAAACCCAATGTCTTTACCAGTATGTTAACCCGGTTTGTGGACGTAATCGTTGATCTGGATGAAAATCCCGATGACCTTTCCTACTATTGATGATAAAAAGAATTATTATCGCAACGGCAGTTATCGTGGTTAACTTGGCTTTGACCGGTTGCGCCGGTTCCGGGCCCACTCTTTCAGTCAATTATTCCCTTTACGGAAAAGAAATAACCCTCAAGAAATTGACTGACGGGTCTGAGGGGGTGTTTTCCCCCAACGGAAAGTGGGTCGCTCTGTCTGACGGGGGAATCTATCTCTATGATATAGACCGGGAATCGCGCAGGCGGCTGGTGAGCAGAGGTTCATCTCCGGCCTGGTCGCCGGACGGCAAAACCATCGCTTATGCCGACCAGGGAATCTGGCTTTATCATATTGATTTGAAGAAGAAAGAAAGGCTTACTGAAGCAGGCGATACCCCTGACTGGTCTCCCGAAGGGGACTCGCTGGTTTACGCTGACCGGGGGATAAACGTCATTAATTTGTCCACCGGGAAATCCGAGAAAATAGTAAAACAGGGGTTTGACCCCAGCTGGTCAGTCAAGGGAAAAGAAATTTTATACACCAGTCTGTCCCCGGAAACCCTTGTTTTTTCTATATATTCCTTTCAGATTAACCTCAAAAGCAAAAAAGCTCTGATAGAGTCAGGGTTCCAGCCGGCCTGGTCCTTTGACGGTCGTCATTTCGCTTATTCCGATACCGGTGTCTGGACCGCTTCTTCAGAAGGAGCCCAACCGATCAGAATAACCGATTTCGGCATCAAACCGGCCTGGTCGCCCGATAACAAACAACTGTTGTTTTCCCATAAGGGAATGATCTGGCTGTGTGATTCGCCTTATGTCAAAGCCGCTAAATAGACCACTAAGGGCTCTTACCTGACGGCTCCTTTGAGCAATATTTCCCCGGGAGCCGGTTGACAATCTTTTATAAAGGGGGGGAGCGTGAATTCCAGCAGGTCGCTGAAAGCGGCGTTAGAGGCCAGCAGCAGCAGGGTCTTATACGTCTTGACCTCCCCTATCCGTAACTCTTTCGGCAGAAGATAGACCTTTCCGCGGGATATCTGGAAATTCAAGCTTAATTTCAAGTAAATCCGCCTTATCCTCAACCGCCTGAGACTTTTTATTAACAGTTTCATTCCCAGACTGTAATCATTTTTCAGATCACACCTGTAAGGGGAAAAGATAAAACGGGCGACAACTTCATCCTTTTTTATCTTCAGCGATAGTCCGTTAAAAGCGCCGTCTCTCATAAATCCTTGAGAATGGATAATCCAAGCGGTCAATTCCTGCTCTGACACCGACATCTCATGAATCAAGGGGTTTTTTTCCAGTAAAATCATTTTCTGCTTGAGCTGTTTATAGGCGAGATTCGGATTGCCGGTATTATCGGCGAGCGCCGGCAGGGGAGCTTGCAGCCGGCCCCATACCCGGTACAGCCAGACCGACGCCCCCCCCAGCAAAACGGCCAGAACCAGAAGGAGGGTTATAAATACCCCTCCTTGTCTATTCACCAGCACTTTTTGACTACTCCCGCAAGAAATTGCTGAACCATCCCTTGAATTTCGATGAGCTGAACCCTTCCTCTGTTTCCTCGGCCAGGTAGAAATCGTCTATCCAGCAGGTTCCCGCGATCTTTTCCCCATTATCCCATCTGATAATATAGACGTTTACCGCTTCCGTGTCCGGCAGGGTTTTAAAACTGATAATCATTCTGGTCCAGTCATTGGTTTCCAGCAGCTGACCGGACTGATAATTAAAGAAGCTGTTTTTTTTCGCCACCCTGCCCATGGAATCGCTTCCTTCCAGATAAATACGGATTCCGCTGTTGCTGGTGAGGTTTTCGCTTTTAAGGTAACAGCTCAGAAGGTATTCGGCGTTCGGCCGCACCGGTATGCCGGGCTGGAGCAAGTCCAGAAATTTGACATCCGCTTCACCGTTGAAGTAGATCTTACACGACTTCTTACCGGTGTGAGTTACGGTGGTATCCAGAGAAACGGCGGCTCCCTTTAAATTCTTAGCTGACCAGTGATCGAAATCGCTCTCGAATCCCGGATTTTCCAGGATACCGGGAGCGGCGACAAAAAAGGAGTAATCAGCGACCAGGAGATTCTTCATGTCGCTTAAATCGCCCGCCCTGACCATTACTTTTACCTCCTGGTTAAAGGAAAAACTTATGGATGGTTTATAATACAGCCGGTAACCGTTTTTGATCCGGGTAAGCGCAGGGGAAACCAGTTCTCCGGCCACCGACAGCTTCAGGGAATCGGCGTCTATTCCGGCGGTGTCGGTTACGGACAGTAAAATGTCGGAGTTGATGGAAACCTGTTTCTGCTTCTCTTTCGGCTTGATCGCTTTTAAAGAGGGGGGAAAGGTATCTTTGATGACAATCCGGGCGCTCTTGCTGCCGTCGCTCCAGGCAAACACATGCATTGAATGGTTTCCCCTGGTTTTTATCCGGTTGTTTCTGGTGTTGCTGCTGTCCGGTGAAAGCTTGAGACTGCCCACGAAATAACCGCTGGCCGGGGAGGTTTCGATCAGCCTGACCATTTGATCGGAGTAACTCAGGGAACCGCTTATCATCACTTTGACCACATTTATCTTCAGGGGGTCGCGGTCTTGGCCTTCCAACATTATGAATAACCGCCGGTTTTTACTCGGGTCCAACTCCAGGAAGGTCTCTTTCTCCATCACGTTCTCAATATGTTCCACTTCTCCGGGAGAAAATACCGGCGGTACTTTCCGTAATTCTTCCGGCCGGAACGAGGAATCGGATAATTTGATGCTTTTTATTTTTTCCGGAGCGAGATTATGGCTATAAGAAACCAGATAGGTGGCTCCAGCGTCCGCCGCTCCCTGATCGTTGCTCCAGGCGCCGACCAGGATATCGTCGAGACCGTCGCCGTCCACGTCTCCCGCGTACGATAACGCTCTGCCGGACGAGTCGTTGGCTTTTAATCCGGTGAAGGAGAGATCGGCCAGATCCAGTCTGATCAGTGGTTTCCAGGGCCCGGGCTTTCCCAGGATAAGATAGGTCTCTCCCGCGTTCCTGCCGGAAGAATCCCGGCTCCACGCCCCTATCAGAAAGTCAGCGAAACCGTCGCCGTTTACGTCTCCGGCGGCCGACAGCTTCAAGGCCGAAGCGTCGTAAGGGTGTTCGCCGATAAAGACAGCGCCCGCTTTATCCAGTAAAACCTTTTTCTCCCAGCCTTCTTTTTTACCGAAAAACAGGTAGGCAGCGCCCGCGTCAATCCCCCCCAGATCATTGGACCAGGCGCCGATTATTACATCGTCATACCCGTCGCCGTTGACGTCCCCGGCAGTGGAGGTCGCCATCCCGGAAGCGTCATTGGCGTTTACTCCCAGAAAAGAGGTATCCGCCAGAGCCAGGCTGGTTCCCCAGTCGAACCCCTCGGCCCGGCCGAAAAACAGATAGCTCTTTCCGGCAAAATCTTTCTGCTCATTACAGGAGGGCGCTCCGATCAGCATATCGTCATACCCGTCACCATTGACGTCGCCCGCATAAGAAACCGATCTGGCGGCTTCATCCCGTTCATGTTCGCCGACAAACGACCCGTTGCTTTCGGATAAGGAAACCGATTGAGTCCACGGCCCCTTTTTCCCCATAACCAGATAGGCCTGGCCGCCATCAACTCCTCCCGTATCAGAAGACCAGGCGCCGATCAGGAAATCGTCGAACCCGTCGCCATTGACATCGCCGACCCCGGCCAGGGTGCTTCCTGAGTGGTCATGCAGCTTCTCTCCGGTAAAAGAGCTCCCCGCTTTAGCCAGGGATTGTTTTTTGGCCCACCCGGTCGCTTTCCCGAATATTAAATAGGTTTTCCCGGTTTTATCGCCTGTTTGGTCATTACCGGGAGCGCCGATCAGGAAATCGGCAAAACCGTCTTTATTAACGTCCCCGGCGGCGCTGACGCATCTTCCCGCTTCATCATAGGGGCGTTCCCCGATAAAACCGGCATCAGCGAAGGCCAGGCTGTAATTTCTTTTTTTCCCTTCTTCTCCGAAAAACAGATAAGCCTTTCCCGCGTCGATTCCTCCCTGGTCATTGCTCCAGGCGCCGATCAGGATATCATTATATCCGTCGCCGTTCACATCGCCGAGTCCGGCTACGCTGTAACCGGAGGCGTCCCGGGTGTTTTCTCCCAGGTAAGCGGTGTTGGCCTCGCCGAGAGAAAGCCGTCTGTTCATGGCGATCAGGTAATCGTCTTTTGAGGAAACACTCTTAATATGAAATTCCTTTCTCAAATATCCGGGCCGGGTCAGTGACAGGGTTATCTCTTCCTGTTTTCCTGACAGATAGATACTGTAGTTTCCTTTCACGTCAGATTTATATTTTCTTTGATCATCGGTCTCAATCAAGACGTTTTCAAGCGGTTTTCCGGTAAGCTTGTCGATAACCTCTCCCTTGATACGGACAATCTTTTCTACCGGAAGGTCAAAAGAATCGGACCAGTGATTGCCCTCCCCGGTTTTCATATCTATTTTCAGGTTAATCGATTTCCCTTCGGGAACTTCGGGGCCTATTTCCAGTAAGAAAGGGATCTTTGACCGGGAAACTTCAGTGCTTTTGATCGAGTCATAGGTAATCGTATTCTCCGTAATTTTTACCTTAGGGTTGCCGCTTTCCAGCTTTACCGCCATTTGGGAAACGTCTTCAAAGTAGTGGTTTCTCAGAGAGAGGGTCAATTCGATCTTTTCCCCCGGCTCGATCCGGTGATTGTCGTTTCCCGAGCTTTTCCCCTCTTTATTATCATCTACCGAATAGCTCTCGAAAGAAACCTGCTGGGCTACGGAAACAAGCTTGGCCGGCTTTTGCCGGGGAATGACTGCGATGGTTTCTCCTGAGGTTACCCGGATACGGTTCAACAGGTTATTGCTTCCTTTGCTGGAAACAGCCGCTATTCCCTGAAAGACTCCCGAACCAAGAGCCGTTTCCCTTAATTTTATCCTGATTTTATTAGCCGGGCCGGTATTGACCGTGACCAGGGCGATATTCGTCGCTTCTGGATCAGGGTCGGTGGCTTTCATCCGGATATAGAGGTTCTTTCCCGGGGCTATTTCTCCGGTCATTTCCCGTTTAAAGGAATTGTCCGTCATCAGGCGAAGGCTCTCCAGATCTTTGGGCAAAGCGTTTTTCCGGTAACTTATCAGATAGCCTTTGCCCGCCGATTTCCCCTTTTCCGAATTGGAATCCGCTCCCACCAGAAAATCGTCCGCTCCGTCATCGTTGATATCTCCGGCATAGGCTACCACCACTCCGGCGTAGTCTCCGCGGCCTTCACCCAGCAGCATGAAAGCCGCCTCGTCAGACGCTTTTTTGTTTTTCGGCCAGTTTCCCCGGCGGCCGGTAAACAGGTAGATTTTGCCCGCTCTTCTCTTTACTTCCCTGTTTTTATTGGCTCCCACCACGAAATCGTCAAGCCCGTCATTGTCCACATCGCCCACGCCAGCCACCGAAACCCCGAAGGCGTTCCGCTTTTTCTCCCCCCAGATAACCCCGGCCGCCTCCTCAACCGGAGTCCGCAGTTTCCACCCGGTTCTTTTCCCCAGGAACAGATAGGCCGCCCCTGATTTCGGGCCGCTTCCGGAATATCTGGGGGCGCCGATTACTATATCCGAAAGCCGGTCGCCGTTGACATCCCCGGCCGAGGCTACCGAAAAACCGCTCTTATCGCCGGCCATCTCCCCCACAAAGGAAGCGTCCGCCTGCGCCAGAGACCCGTTTCGTTCCCATCCCGAGGCCCTGCCCAGAAACAGATAGGTCTGGCCGCTGTTGGTGTTTTCGAAAGAATTCTCACTGGCTCCCACCAGAAAATCATCATACCCGTCTCCGTTCACATCCCCGGCAGAAGCCACGGAAATTCCGGCGTTATCTCCTTTATCTTCGCCGATAAAAGAGGCGTCAGCCAGGGTAAGTTTATTTATGGAGCGCCATTTTTCTTTTTTCCCCAGAATAAGATAAACTTTGCCTGAATTATCGCCGGCATTGTCATTTTTAGGCGCGCCGATCAGGAAGTCGTGATATCCGTCTCCATTGACGTCGCCGGCGTAGCCGACTGACAGCCCGGCGTTGTCATTGTCCCGCTCTCCCAGATACCGGGCATCCGCTTTAATGGCTGATAGTTTTTTCTTCCAGTTCCGGCGCCCGAAAAACAGATACGCCACCCCAACGCCTTCTCCCTCTCCGTCAGCGTTGGGAGCGGAGACCAGAAAATCGTCGATGCCGTCCCCGTTTACGTCTCCCACCCCGGCGGCTGCTTCGCCGAACTGATTATTGGCTTCGTGTCCCACAATCTCCACATTCGCTTCTTTAAGGGCTAATTTGGAGGGAAGCCCCCCTTTTCGACCGAAAATCAGGTAGCAGATACCGGCATTCTCGCCGGCTGCGTCATTATTCTTGGCTCCCACCAGGAAATCATCGATGCCGTCCCCGTTTACATCTCCCGCCCCGGCCAGCATACTGCTGGAGTTGTCGAAATTATTTTCACCCAGAAAAGAACTTCCGGATTCAGACAGACTTACTTTCCTGCTGTGGGGGGCAGCCATGAGGAAACCGGGAACAACCCAGTCCCCCAGGCTGAAAACAGCCAGAATCAAGAAAATCCCGCTTTTGGAAAAATTTGTCATGTTAGCCTGGACTATTCAGGTTTATTATAGTCAAGAATTTTTTCTATTCATTTTAGTAGTAGTAGA
>JBHHXV010000090.1:0-8272 GCA_046757225.1 bacterium | reverse complement strand
ACCCGAACCTGGAGGCGGAAGGGGTAAAAATTGCCCTCAATCTGGGAATCGCGGTTAAAAAAGATTATCGGGAACTGCTCAACCGGAAAGACTTGGATCTGGTTATGAACCTTACCGGATTGCCCGAGATTACCGAAGCCTTGAGCACCTCTTTGACCGATATAGAGGTAGTCGGTGGGAACAGCGCCCGTATCTTCTGGGAGCTGATCGAAAAGCAAAAGCAGCATAAGGCCGAAATCAATAAAAACCTGATGGAGCACCAGGCGATTTACCAGATCGGGCTTATGCTGGCGTCGGCCAGTAAATTATCGGAAATCTTTGAAACGGTGGTAAGAAGCGCCGCGGAGCTGACCGATTCACCGGCCGGCAGCCTGGCTATCTATGATGAAAAAAACAATGTGATGCAGATGGTGACGGCTATAGGCTTAAGCGATAAGTTTTCGGCGGTGGATCACTGGGAGGTGAGAAAACATGGCTTAACCAGGCGGATTATCGATTCGGTTGACCCGGTGGTGATTCCTGATGTAAAACGATTGAAAGATATCGATAACCCGGTGTTGCTCCGGGAGGGGATTAAATCGGTAATGGCGGTGGCCTTGATGACGAACGAGCAGATTGTGGGAATTCTGTACGTGGATGATTTTCATGTAAGAGAGTATGCCGAAAGAGAGGTGTCTGTATTAAAGACCTTTGCCGTAAAAGCGGCTTTGGCTATTGAGAAGATGAAGCTGCTGGATAAGCTTGAACAGACAAACAGGGACTTGCAGAAAGCCAATCGTTTAAAAAGCGATTTTTTGGCCAACATGTCGCATGAACTCAGAACCCCTCTGAATTCCATTATAGGTTTCTCTGAGCTGCTTATCGATCAGATTCCCGGAAAAATAAACCAGGAACAGAAACAATGTCTGGAGGATATTTTCAGCAGCGGAAAGCATCTGCTGAATCTCATTAACGAAGTCCTGGATATTTCCAAAATCGAGGCCGGTAAATTTGAACTCTGCTACGGATATTTCAGTTTTCCCGATTTAATTGAGGAAATAATCAGAACGGTTAATCCCCTTATTACCCAGAAAGGGCAGAATTTACTGATTAATTTAGATAAAGCAGTAAAAGAGGTTTACGCTGACCGGGTGAAGTTGAAACAGATCGTCTTGAATCTTATCTCCAATGCGGTTAAGTTCACTCCCACCGGTGGAGATATTGAGATCTGTTCCGAGCCGGAGAACGGTGGTATGATTCTCAGTGTAAAGGATACGGGAGTAGGTATTGATGAGGCCGATTTCTCCCTGATCTTTGACGAATTCCGGCAGGTGGATCAGTCGAGTACCAGAAAGTATGAGGGAACCGGCTTGGGCTTGGCTTTAACCAAACGTCTGGTGGAAATGCATAAGGGAAGAATATGGCTGGAGAGCGAACCGGGAAAGGGAAGTAAGTTCAGCTTTTTTATCCCGGGAAAAAGAAAAATAAAAGAGGTTGAGAAAAAACGGGAAACCGGTTTATCTGTTCCCGTCTCCGTCGGTTCGGGGAATAATATTCTTATAATTGAAGATGATCCCAAAGCAGCCAATATCCTGCACTATTATCTGACTAATCAGGGATATGAAGTTTTATTGGCCAGCGACGGGAGAGAAGGGCTTAAACTGGCTAAGGAAGAAAAGCCGTTATTAATCGTTCTGGATATAATGCTTCCCGGCAAAGACGGCTGGGAAGTCTTGAACGAGTTGAGAAAAAATAAAAACACCTCCGATATTCCGGTAATCGTGACCTCTATTGTGGAAAATAAAGACCTGGCCTTTAGTTTCGGAGTGCTGGATTATTTTGTGAAGCCGACCGACAAAAATCTTCTTCTGGAGCGGATTTCCAATATTTCCAGGGTCAAGAATTTAATGGCCAGACATATTCTGCTGATTTGCGGGAACCACCAGGATATACATGAGATTTCCACTTTGTTGATTGCCCGGGAGTTTGAAATATTGAAGGCCTGTTCCGCTGAAGACGGCCTGCGCCTGGCCGATAAATTGAAGCCAGACCTTATTATGCTGGATTTATCCCGCTCGATTAAATCCGGCCTCGGCCTGATCAAGCAGCTGAGAAAAAGACCGAATACGAAAGATATACCTATCCTGGCTCTCACTACGGATGAACTTGACGGAGACGCCCGGCACCGCATCAAAGATTTGATGATTCATCTAATAAACAAGACCTTGATTACTGATGAGGACTTATTCAAAGAAGTAGAGAAGCATCTTCCCTAATTCGGGATTAAATAATGTCTGTTTCCTCTGATAAAGAACAAGCGCTCAAAGAGCGGTTTATAAAGCTGGAAATATCAGAAGAGGATATTGAGGAAAAATTTATCCGCTCCGGCGGCAAAGGTGGTCAGAACGTTAACAAGGTTGCCACCTGTGTTTATTTGAAGCACCTGCCTACCGGCATTGAAATCAAGATGCAGCAGGCCCGCACCCAGGCGCTGAACCGTTTTTTAGCCCGCCGCCTGCTGGCCGATAAAATCGAAGAACAAATCCTGGGAGCCAAAAGTAAAAGACAGCAGGAGATCGAAAAGATCCGCCGTCAAAAGCGCAAACGCTCCAAGCGGGCCAAAGAGAAAATGCTCCAGGAGAAAAAAATACAGGCTCAAAAAAAAGCCTTGCGAAAACCACCTGTAGAATAACCCATATGGGCATAAAAAACTGTAAAGAATGCAAGTGATAGACACTGACAGCAAAGCCTGTCCACACTGCGGAGCGCCGATTAACTGCAAGCGTAAAAAGCTGAAAAAGCACCTTCACCCGGTCATAAACTTGGCTGACATTTGCCAGACCCCAGAAAATGAATCAGGCCAACGTCCATACAAAATTTGTTAGCCCAGAAAAGTTGAAGGGAAACTGAAGTAACTATTTTCAACAACATATCATCTGCTTTGCTATGATTCCCGAATTATTCGGGTTCAGAAGTTACTGCTCTTTGGACAGAATAATTCGGGCTAAACCGGGGGAGCGGATTTTATCAGTCGCTGCCAGTGATTTTCAAAAGAGGTTTTCCCTTCCAGTCTGGTCATCAGCTCTTTGGTATTTTGCAGGTTTTTCAAGATCTTATTTCGGTAATGCTCATGCCCGAGCTGCGAGGCCAGAGAGAGGGCTTTGGCCTGACAGGTTATGGAGGCGTCCCAGCGCTGATACCTCAAGGAAAACCGGCCGTACTGGGCGTAAGCGGTGATTAATTGTACCGGTTCCCCTGCCCTTTCCCGAAATTCGATCGCCTGCTGGTAAAAATTATCCGCCTCATCGAACCGTTCCTGTTTTTCGGAAATCTTGCCCAGCTGGTACAGGGCTTGAGCCTCACCTTCAACATCGGAAATTCTTTGGCAGATCTCCAGGCCGGTCTTACACCATGCTTCCGCTTTCGGCCATTCCTGTTCTCCGGTAAGCGCCATTCCCAGGTTATGGGCGCAGACAGCGGCCTGGCGTTCATTCTCTATCTTCATGAAGCCTTGGTAAGCTTCCTGGAACCTCTCAGCCGCCGGGAGCCATTCCTTTTTTTCCAAAGCCGCCATTCCCTGTTGATAACCGTCAAACAGTTCGGAAGCGACGACCCTCTTCCATATCCCCAGGCCGCCCGCCTGTTCAGCCTGAGCCGCATTTGTTCCGACAGAGGCGAGGATTGTTTGGCGTAAAGGCGCAATGCTTTCCGGGCGATTTTGCAGCGTATAGACACTTTCCAGATATTGAAAAATAACCTCGGCCAATCCCCAGAAGCCAATAGATCTTGATTCTTGGGCCACTTCGGTCAACCAGCGAAGACTCTCCAGCAGGTTCGGTTCCTCCACTGCCGCCGCATTAATGGCCGCTTCCGTTTTTCCGGCCTGAAGGTGACCGAGGAACTGTCTGCTCAGGCCCGCGTAAATCTTTACCCAGGTCTCCTTTAATAAGCTTCTCTCCTGTTCATAAAAACCGCAAGCCAGCTGCTCTTTCAAATAACTGGAAAATGAAGGGTCGATCTCATAAATAAAGCTGTTTTCCTGAATTTCCTTGATCCTTCCCTTTTTTTCCGCTTCCTCCAGCTCATCAGCCCAGTAATGCTCGGAGATCGGCCCGAAAAGATCGGCGAAAACCTTTTGAGAACAGAAATTCCTCAGTATCGCCAGGCTGAACCGTTTCTCGAACAAGGCCAATATCGATAAGACTCTTTTGCTTGAATTCATTGTAATTTCCCGTTGCGGCCCCGAATTATTATTTTTATCGGACTTCCCTCAAACCCGAACTGTTTACGAATCCGGTTCTTCAGAAACCGGAGATAGGAAAAATGCAGGGCTTTGGTGCGGTTCATGAACAGCAGAAAGCCGGGGGGACAGGTTTGCGGCTGGGTAATATAGTATATTTTCAGCCTGGCTCCCTTAACCATGCTGGGGGGATGGCTGGCCAGGCATTCCTTCAGCATCCGGTTCAAATCAGGGGTGGCTACCCTTTTGGAATATTGGGCGTAAATCTCCGGCAGGGCCTGCAAAACGCTCTCGATGTTCTCCCCTTTAAGGGCGGAGATATATTTGACCGGGGCGTACGGCATGAATTTGAACCGGTTTTTAACATATTCCGATTTCCGCCGGGATTCCCCTTTCACCAGATCCCATTTATTGATCAGGATAATAACGGCGCAGCCTTCCTTTTCCGCATACCCGGCAATGGTTAAATCCTGGTCGGTGATTCCTTCGGCGGCGTCGATTAAAACTAAAGCGATATCCGTTTCCTTCAAACCCTGCAAAGCTTTTATCACCGAAAACTTCTCCACCGCCTGGCTGACCTTTCCCTTGCGCCTGATACCGGCGGTATCGGTGAAAACGTACCCCCGGTTATCGTAAGTAAAGCCGATATCTATCGGGTCACGGGTTGTGCCGGGCGTATCGCTGACAATCACCCGCTCATCCTGCAACACCCGGTTGATAAAGGATGATTTGCCCACATTGGGCCGGCCGATCACCGAAACCTTAACTGCCGGGGAGCGGTCTTTTCCGACAGTTTCCTCCCAGTCCGGCAGGATTTCCAACAGCCGCTCCATCAAATCCCCGGTCCCCTTTCCATGCTCGGCGGCTATGGAGACCGGCTCTCCCATTCCCAAAGCGTAAAACTCAGCCGCCTCCAGGAACTGCCTGGGGGTATCGGCCTTGTTGAGCACCGGCACCGTCAACTTATCAGAGCGCCTCAGTATTTCCGCCAACTGGCGGTCCTTGGGCAGCACCCCTTGCCTGATATCCATCAATAAAATAACGATATCAGCTTGATCAATAGCGAATTCCGCCTGTTTTTCCACCTCGCCGAACAGAGAGTCATCCCCCATCGATTCCAGACCGCCGGTATCGATCAGGGTAAAGAGACGCCCCCGGTAAGCACCTTCGCCGTACAAGCGGTCCCTGGTAATTCCGGGCAGGTCGTGGACAATCGCCCGGCGATGTCCTATGAGCCGGTTGAACAGGGTCGATTTCCCCACGTTCGGCCGGCCGACAATAGCAATGGTAACTTTTTTCATTTTTCCCACCAGGTCTCTTTGATAAACTGTGACTTTATTGATTCTCTGAAAGCTGATATCCTGTGGTAAAATACAGGTGAAATTATACAAAAGTAACTGAATATCGGCAATCAAAGAATGATTACCATCGATTTTATGATTCTGGCCACCCTGGCGGCTCTTTTTTATTTTAATGCCAGAAAGGGCTTGATTTACGGGGTGTTTTCTCTGGTTTCTTATTCCCTGGGAATCTGGGTGGCTTCCAAATATTTCAGCCAGACTCAGTATCTTTTTGTTTCCCTGTTCTCCTCCCCTGATGTCCGAAATGTGGTAAGCTTTATTCAGCTTTTCCTGATTACTTTACTGGCTGTCAGGTTAACCGGAAAGATTCTTAGAAAGGCGGTAAAAATAACCGGCCTGGGTATTATGGACAGCATCGGGGGAGGAATCCTGGGAGTGGCTAAGGGGATTATCCTGATATCGGCCGCTCTGTTAATATATATGAGTCTGCATCCGGATTCCGGTAAAATGATGATGGCCCGGAGCGTGGTAGCTGAGCATTTTTTACCGGTAATGGAGTTTATTCACCGTCAAATGCCCTCCTATCTTAATGACCATATAGAGAAAGACCTGAGCGTTATCAGGGATTGGGAAAAATTGATAAAGGCCGGTTTCACCAACCTTTCAAAACTTACTGACCAGGAGGTCAGCGACCTCCTTAAAACCGTGGACAATGAAGAAATCAAGAAAACAATCGGTAAACATTTCAGGTAAATCAGCCGGATACCGGATATGGTTGCTATCGGCTCTTTTATGGATTTTTTCCCTTGGTCCGGCGGCAGCCAGGATTGTTACCGGCGGTATCAGCCGGGTCGTGGTGGATGAAGTAGAGATCCAGGTGGAGGGCGGAATCATCCGCTCCACTTCCGGTCACACGATTGTAGTCCATATGCTGAGCTTGTCCGGCAGGGTCATGTTCTCTAAGCTTTTCATAACGGGCCATCCGTTACTCCCTCATGATGAAAAGAGCCGGTTATCCCCTATTTCTTTCCCGCCCGGCTCGCCACAAACGGAAGCAAAAGCTCTCTCCCCTGAACCGGCCAGGCAGATTTCCGATGCCGACAGCTACCGGAGAGAACTTCTCCCCGGGGGACTGGTGGAGCCGCTGCCTGAGATCGAAAATTTCACCCTGAAACTTTATAATGTAAACCCGCTTCGGGTAAAAATAAAGGGAGCAAAAGTCATTCCTCCCGAGCCCGGTCAGGATTCCCAGCCGCCGGAGGCAAAGGTTGATCTCCAGGTGGAGTTTGCCGCCAACACACGACATGAAATCAAGATCAGTTCCGATTACCCGAATGCCAGTTCTTTTCAGTTCGTGGTTCTGGGAAACAGCAAAAAGGGAATAAAAACCTTCAAGAAGATATTAAAGAAAACCCGCAAATTGCGACCGTTGTTCTTTGCCCATTGCGGAGACCTGGTGGCCAATGGCTCCGGCAAACAGTTCCAATGGTCCTGGGCACTGGTAAACCAGGTAAGATTTCCTTTTTTCATCACCCCCGGAGACGACGACGTTCAAAACAAAGGGAGACAAATCTTTGAAACCTGGTTCGGCCCCTCTTATTATTCGTTCAATTTTTCCGATTCCCACTTTGTGTTCGTGGACAATTCCAGCGGCAACATCAGCCAACAGCAATTCCAATGGCTGATCAACGACCTGTCCGAAAACCAGGACAAAAAGATCTTCGTATTTACCCATATGCCTCCCTTCGACCCCCGGCCCAATCTCTCGAACCGCATGTATCACGCTCCCAATGCCCGCTGGTTCATGGACATCATGAGCCATTATAAGGTAAGACGGGTGTATGCCAGCCATTTAAGCGGTTATTTCCGGCAGGAGCGCCAAGGAGTAACCTATATTATAACCGGCGGAGGCGGGGCCAAGCTGTTAAAGAAACTGGATTATCACCATTTTCTGGCGGTAACCGTGAAAGGGGATAAAATAGTGGACCGCCTGATTAAAATCCGTTAATTATGCTTTTAGAAGAAGCCCCTTTGATAACCGCCTGTGATCGTCAGCAAACCAACCATGACTTTAAAACCTGGGAAGGGGCGGCAACTTTCAGCTTTTCCCTGTTTTTTTATTATCTGAGCCTGGCCAAAACCGTCATCTGGGGGGACAGCGCCAGCTTTGCCCTTATGGTAAAGAACTTTTACCTGGACCCGGCTTCCGACGGCCATCCCCTCTATGTGGTAATAGGCCAGCTTTTTAAAAAACTCCCCTGGGAAGCGGCCGTGAACCTTAATATCATGTCCGCGTTTTTCGCTTCCCTGACAGTAACCCTTTCTTATCTAATCGTTCGCCGGCTCACCGCCAGCCGGCTTTCCGCGGTTTCCGCCGCCGCTTCTCTGCTGGTGGCTCACTCCTTCTGGGCCTATGCGGTCGTGGCGGAAGTGTATACCCTGAACGCCTTTATTCTTCTTTTAATCATCTATCTGTTGCTGGCCTGGAGTTATAACCCTGAGAACAACTCTCTTTTATATGCCGGGTCTTTTATCTTCGGACTGGGAATTACCAACCACATGATCCTGGCCCTGGCCGGAATCGCGGTTCTTTTTATGCTGGGGGCTTACCGGCCCCGGCTGTTCCTGGAAGGAAAACCGTTAATAAAAATCCTGGCCTGCTTTGCCATCGGCAGCTCTCTTTACTGGGGACTACTTATTCACTGGTATTTCGCCTACCCGGCTAAAACCGCGCAGATCATCGATATCGTCA
>JBHHXV010000089.1:0-8369 GCA_046757225.1 bacterium | reverse complement strand
CTATTTTCAACAACATATCATCTGCTTTGCTATGATTCCCGAATTATTCGGGCTTATTACCGGAATCCCTTAACTTGCTGTAAGCTTCATTAATCTCTGACAATTGCTTGTTGGCTATCTTGACGTACTCCGGACCAAGATGGGCCACTTTATCCGGATGATATTGATGCGCCAGCTCCCGGTAAGCTTTTTTAATTTCATCTTGCGAAGCGTGGGGAGAAACTCCCAGGATTTCATAATAACGGTTGTCATCATTGGTATAAGCCGCTCTCATCCGGTGGTAATCGGCGGATCTGATTTTCAGTGATCCAACAATCAGGCGGATGATTCTTTCCTCCCGGTCAGTGATTACCCGGTCGGCATAAGCCACCATATGCAACAATTTAAGCAGCAACAGTTTGGTCTGGTAACTGGAATAACTGTTGAACTGCCGGCAGATCTCGGCGATATTGATATCGGTTCTGATCGCCTCTTTTATCAGATCCTTTACCATCATCAAATCTTCACCGGAATATCCCAGTTGATTCTGAAAGAACTCCCGGATGGTTCTGACCTCATCCCGGGTAACCTCTCCGTCGGCTTTGGCTACCGCCGTAAGCAGAGCCACCAGGTTGCTCATGAAAATAAATTCGCTGTATTCCGTGAATTCCCTGCTGTCTCGAGAGACCGGTCCGGCGCCGTCCAATTCCTCGTCCGGCAAATCCTTGACATAATGGCCGATCGCCCCGCCGATCAAGGCCCCCAGCGGCCCTCCCAGCATGGCCCCTACCCAGGCCCCCATAACTTTACCTTTAAATCTCGCCATCTTTTCTTCTCATTTTTCAAGACACCCTTAAGTTTTAGCCCGGTCTATTCATAAACTTGGCTGACATTTGCCAGACCCCAGAAAATGAATCAGGCCAACGTCCATACAAAATTTGTTAGCCCAAAAAAGTTGAAGGGAAACTGATAAAAAGTTTCGCTTTTCAAATAAATACCGTTTCGCTGGTTATGATTCCCTAATTATTCGGGTTAGAAGTTACGCGGTTGAACAGAAAAAAGCTCCTTCTCCCCCTGGGGAGAGGAAACCAACTGCGTAACTCCTAAGTTTATAAAAATAACCCTGATTATGCAAGCAAGATAGTGTGTTAACATGAACATGACATGCTCGAATGCTCAGGGTAAAATCTTTCTTGACAAATAGGAAGTTATCTTGTATATTGGATAAATCAGGTCGATTTGGTCGTTTTTGAGGCGTTCTTAATATTAAGAAGGGGGAAAGAGAAATGTTTTGCAATCAATGTGAAGAAACCATCGGCGGAACCGGATGTAACACCAATGTGGGAGTTTGCGGAAAATCGGAGGATGTGAACAGTTTACAGGAGATTCTTCTTTACGGTTTAAAGGGGGTGGCGGCATACGGTTATCACGCCCGGGAGCTGGGAGCCAAGGATGAGCAGGTGGACGCCTTCATGCACGAGGCCTTGTTTTCTACTGTTACCAATGTTGATTTTGATTTAAACAGGTTTGTCGCCTTGGCGTTAAAATGCGGGGAGATGAACTTGAGGGCGATGGAGGCGCTGGACCAGGCCCATACCGGTCGTTTCGGCAAACCTGCTCCCGCCCGGGTTTCCACTGGCACCAAAGCCGGCAGGGGGATACTGGTGACCGGCCACGACCTGCTGGATCTTTCGGCACTGCTGGAGCAGACCAGAGGGAGCGGCATCAACATTTACACCCACAGCGAGATGCTGCCTGCTCACGGATACCCGGAATTGAGAAAATACGGTCATTTGGCGGGTAATTATGGAGGGGTCTGGTTCAAGCAGAAGAAGGAGTTCAATGATTTTCCCGGGGCGATTCTAGCGACTACCAACTGTGTGTTGATTCCCAAGGATTCTTACAAAGACCGCCTGTTTACCTGTGGTATCACCGGTGTAGACGGGGTAACCCATGTCGAAGGGCGGGATTTTTCTCCTTTGATAAAAAAAGCCCGGGAATTGCCGGACCTGCCGGAGACTACCGGGGGAACCCTGACCACCGGTTTTCATTATTCGGCTGTTCTGGGTCTGGCCGACAAAATCGTGGAGGCGGTAAAGGCCAAGAAGATCCGCCACTTTTTCCTGGTGGGAGGCTGCGATGCCCCCGGACCGGCCGGGAATTATTACCGGGAATTCGTGAAACTGGTTCCCGAAGACTGCGTGGTGCTGACCCTGGCTTGCGGTAAGTATCGCTTCAATGACCTGGATTTAGGGGACATCGATGGCATTCCCCGCCTGATTGACCTGGGGCAGTGTAATGACGCCCACTCAGCCGTACAGATAGCCGTGGCTTTGGCCAATGCTTTCAACTGCGGGGTGAATGACCTGCCCTTGTCCCTGGTTCTTTCCTGGTTCGAGCAGAAGGCGGTGGCCATCCTGCTCTCCCTGCTGCACTTGAATATCAAGGGAATCAGGTTGGGCCCCAAACCTCCGGCTTTTATTACCCCCAACGTTTTCAAGGTCATCCAGGACAATTTCGACCTTAAACTGATCACCACTCCCGAAGAAGATCTCAAAGCGATCCTGGGCTGATTTCTCCTGCCGTTAACTTGAAAACCAGGACGCAGATTTTCGCGGATTAATAATTTATCTGCTGGTTTCCTATACTTCAAACCGACTGGAAACGGCGCCGGTAAAAGCGAATCAAACCCAGCATTACCAACAAGAGGGAAACTCCATAAATATTACTGCTGCGGATCCAGAATTTTTCGGTTGCGGTGGTCTTGACCAGCGGCCGGTCAGTAACCGCCCGGGAGCGAATCTCTATTAAATCGTTACTATTGCTCATCCAGTCCACGATATTCATGAACAGCTGGTTGTTGCTCTCTACCCGGCCGATAAAGTCGGTCTGGATAAATTTCGAGTTTCCGACTACCGCTATCTGGGTTTCCGGGCTGTTCAAGGCTACTTTTTTACCCCGGGGAGCCTGGTCAGGCTCGGCTTTGTAATAGCTTTCAAACCGCCCGCTGACCGCCGCGGCCAGTAAATACCGTTTTAAAACGGCACCCGGGGAAGTCATCTTACTCAAGATGGGGGAATTGGGGTTCAGGTCCGGACGGGGACTGGTCTGGGCCTGGGAGAACTTGCTGCTGTAAGCCAGGGGGAAAAACTTCCTTTCTTTATCTTCAGCGTCGATCAACGGCTCCAGGGATCTGGTCCAGGGAAAGACAAACGATTCCAGCCCCCTGAGGGCCGCGTTACCCTGGTTCATGCCGGAGCGCTCTACTTTCACCCAGTAGGGATAGGGAAGGCTGTAATTGAAATACCCTTTCGTAAAAGAGGCTTTCTTGCAGGTGGCGTCCGCGATCACATCGGGTTTCAGCTTCAGGCCGTAATGTTCCAGGAGCGGTTCCAGCCCCGATTCGGTGATTACCGGATTAACCGTCCCCTCCACCAGCTTCAGGTGATCCAATAAGAAGAGAACCTTACCCCCCCTCATGATAAACTGATCGACGGCGAACAGAGCGCTCTCCGGCAGGTTGACCGGGCCGGCCAGGATAAGCAGATTGACGTTTTCCAGGAGGGTCTCCTGTTCCTTTAATTTTACCGGAAAAACCTGATACTCGTTTTTCAGCGAGTTGATCGCCATCTTGAATTTATGATTGAAGATCTCTTTCTTATATCCGGCTCTCTCGGAATAGAAGCCTATGGTAACCCTGTTCCGGTTCCGCAGTTTACGGATGGCGGCGGTCAGCTCATATTCCAGGCTTTTGGTGTTCTGAATAACCGGCAGCCCCGCTGACCGGCCCTCGTACATTAAAGAGATTCCCATGTAGCCGTCTTTAATCTGGGCCTGGTCCCGCTCGATGATATTAAGCTGAACCATCGGGATGCCCAGCACCCTCAGTTTTTCCTGAAGGGTTTGATCGTCAGCCGGGTCTACCAGAGCGGTTCTTACCCTGCTCCCTCCGTAAGCCTTGTATTCGTCCAGCATATCCTTGACCCGCTCCACCACCGGTTGGACATGGGAGGGCAGATCCCGGGAGAAATATCCGGTAATGGTAAGCGTGTCATCCAGGTTGGCCAGAATCCTTCTGGTGGCGCGGCTCAAGGTGTACTCCTTCTGCTGGGTGAGATCGAAGCGGGTGAAGAAGTTCCGGGAAAGCAGGTTGACTGCCACAATGACGCCCAGCAGCATCCCGACCGAAACAAACAGATTTCCGCTGTATACCAGCTTTCCTTTTTTACCGGCTTTGCTCCAGAAACGGCTCTCAATCACCCGGATGTTCAGGGTAAGAAAGAGAAAGATCAGGGAAAAGAAGTAACACAGGTCCCGGGTATCGATCACCCCCCGTCTTATGCTGATAAAATGGCTGCCCAGACCTGTATACCGAAAGAAATCAGCCAGATAGTTCGGCAGGGAGAAAAGAAAGATTTCCTGGCCGATAATCAGAAATCCGAAGGAGATGGCGGTTCCGGTAATAAAAGCGATAATCTGGTTGACGGTCAGGCTGGAGGCGAACAGGCCGATGGCCAGATAAGCGGTTCCCATCAGCAGAGCCCCCAGATAGCCCCCGATTACCGGCCCCCAGTCGAGATTCCCCAGCCAGTTGGCGGTAAAAGGCAGGGGCAGGGTCAGCGCCAGGCTGACCGCTAAAAAGATAAACCCGGCCAGAAATTTTCCCCAGACCACCTCCAGGTCTCTGACCGGAAAGGTCATCAGCACCTCGAAGGTGGCCTGCCGTTTTTCTTCGGCCCAGACCCGCATGGAAACAGCCGGCACGAACAGTAAAAACACCCAGGGCTGGATTCCCAGAAAATACCGGATATTGGCCTGTCCCTCGATAAAAAAGGATTGAAAGGCCAGCCAGTTGACTAGCACCAGATAAACGGTAATGGTAATATAAGCGATCGGGGAATTGAAATAGGCCCGTAATTCTTTTTTGGTTATGGTTAAGATATGTTTCATTATTATGAAGAGGTTTTTACCTCTTTTTTCCGCAAAAGTCAATCGGGCGGTTCCAGTTGATCAATGAAATACCTGAAGATTACTCTGGAATATGACGGCGGCCGGTATTCCGGCTGGCAGCTACAGCCCGCGAAACCCACTGTTCAGGAAGCGGTGGAGGCCAAGCTGTCTCAGCTTCTTAATGCTCCCGTGCGGGTGCATGCTTCCGGCAGAACCGACGCCGGGGTTCACGCTCTGGGGCAGGCCGCTCATTTTTCCACGCACAAGGAGCCGGACCTGGCCAGATTGATGGTCGGATTCAACAGCATCCCTCCCCGTGATCTGTCCATGACCGGGATAAAGGAAGTGGACGCCACCTTCCACGCCCGCAAAAGCGCACTCGGGAAATGGTATCGCTATCGAATCCTCAACCGGCCCTTTCCTTCTCCCTTTGAAAACGGCTACAGTTGGTTTATTCATCGCCGGCTCAATCTTGAAAGCATGTGCAGAGGCGGCGGATTGCTGACGGGAACCCACGATTTCTCATCTTTTAAAGGCGCGGGAAGCGACACAAGCAGCCAGGTGAGAACCATCTGCCAAATAGTGATAAATCGGTCACCGGTCAGCGATATTATCTCTTTGGATTTTTATGGAAACGGGTTTCTCAAATATATGGTCAGGATTATAGTGGGCACATTACTGGACGTGGGCCGGGAAAAAATATCTCCCGATGATTTAAAGGAAATCCTGGCGGAAAAAGACCGGAAAGCTGCCGGAGTCACCGCTCCGCCTGAAGGATTGTACCTGATGACGGTGTTTTATGAACATTCCGTCTGGGAAAAGGCGCTCTCAGCAGCCGAAAAAACCGGGAGAAAATAATATTTTCGGAAAAACAGTTGACACGAAAAATTCTTTTTGTTAATATCTATCTACTTTATTTCTGCCCTCGCTGGTTTTTAATTAGTTCCTCATCATAGATTTTTTCATTTTTTCATAGATAATTCGTCAACACGCCCTAAAGCCTGGCAAAATTAACAAGATTAATAGTGCTCTTTAATCAATTAAGATGCGGGAATAGCTCAGTGGTAGAGCATCGCCTTGCCAAGGCGAGGGTCGCGGGTTCAAGTCCCGTTTCCCGCTCCAGACATTAATTGAGTTGTTCGTTACATCAGGATTAATCCGGATAGTTTAAAAGATGTTAGGGGCGGCATGGCCAAGTGGTAAGGCAGAGGTCTGCAAAACCTTTATTCCCCGGTTCAAATCCGGGTGCCGCCTCCATAACAGCCAAAGACCGGGAACCGGTATCACCTTTACTGAAACTATGAACACGCAATACCTTTACTCTGATTCCTCCATTGCCGACTAGTTTAACTGCCGGGGTGGCGGAATTGGTAGACGCAAGGGACTTAAAATCCCTCGGATTCTTATCCGTGCCGGTTCGATTCCGGCCCTCGGCACCAAAACAATATAACAGAGAATTTAATACCTCCTCAAAATTATCCGGACTTAAAACAATAAACACTCACCTAATCAATCCATTAAAATATTATCTGATCCAAGAAACATCCTCAGAACCAGGAAAGTACAAGTAACAGTTATGAGAGAACCCAGAAATCAAAGAACATATTCCGAGCCAAACGGCTTCAAAAACGGCAGAGAAAGAAATTCAAGATCAAACGGAAACTCAAGGGATACCTTAATCGACACCCCTATTATTACCAATGGCTCCAAAGAGGAATCCCTTAATATAAGCGAAATGAAAAAAATGAATCCCGCTGATCTGCTTCAGATGGGCCGGGGTTTTGGTCTGACCGGAATAACCGGTATCCGGAAGGAGGAGCTGATTTTTCGGATCCTTCAGGCTCAGACCGCCGGCGGTGGTCTGATTTTCAGCGACGGGGTGCTGGAGATCCTGCCGGACGGGTTCGGTTTTCTGAGGGCGCCAAGCTCAAATTATCTGCCCGGGCCGGATGATATCTATGTATCTCCATCGCAAATACGCCGGTTCGACTTACAAACCGGGGACACTGTCTCCGGACAGATTCGCCCGCCTAAAGAGGGGGAGCGTTATTTCGCTTTACTCAAGGTCGAGAGCATTAACTTTGAGAAGCCGGACGAGGCGATGGATAAGGTCATGTTTGACAACCTTACCCCTCTTTACGCTTCCGAGAGGCTGATGCTGGAAACAAAATCCGATAACCTGACCACCAGGATAATGGACCTGATAACCCCGATCGGCAAGGGCCAGAGAGGGTTGATCGTGGCTCCTCCCAGAACCGGTAAGACAATGCTCCTACAGGCTATCGCCAACAGTATCACCATAAATCATCCGGAAGTCGTCCTGATCGTTCTTCTTATCGACGAACGGCCTGAGGAAGTAACCGATATGCAGCGCACCGTCAAAGGGGAGGTAGTCAGTTCCACCTTCGATGAGCCGGCTCAGCGGCATGTACAGGTGGCGGACATGGTGCTGGAGAAGGCGAAACGCCTGGTGGAACATAAAAAGGACGTGGTTATCCTGCTGGACAGTATCACCAGGCTGGCCAGGGCTTACAACACTATCGTTCCCTCCAGCGGAAAGATCCTTTCCGGAGGGGTCGATTCCAACGCCCTTCACCGGCCGAAGCGTTTTTTCGGAGCCGCCCGGGACGTGGAGGACGGCGGAAGTCTGACCATTCTGGCTACCGCCTTGATCGAAACAGGCAGCCGGATGGATGAGGTCATTTTCGAGGAATTCAAGGGCACCGGCAACATGGAGATTCAACTGGACCGGAAACTGGCTGACCGGCGAGTTTTTCCGGCTATCGACGTCAACCGCTCCGGCACCAGAAAAGAGGAGCTGCTTATTGACAAAACCCAGATCAACCGGGTCTGGATACTGCGTAAGATTTTAAGCTCCCTGAGCTGCGTAGAAGCTATGGAACTTCTGGAAAGCCGGATGCAGCACAGCAAAACCAACGCTGACTTCCTTGATTCCATGAGTATGGAACAAAATTAATTAACAGGTAAAAAACAGGAGTAAACCAATGAAAGAGGGTATTCACCCGGAATACAAAGAAACGGAAATCGCATGTTCCTGTGGAAACATTATCCCCACCAGATCCACCGGCAGTGGCCTGCACACCGAAATCTGCTCCGCCTGTCATCCTTTTTACACCGGCACCCAGAAACTGGTAGACACCGCCGGCAGGGTCGAGCGCTTCCAGAAACGCTATGGCGATTGGAAAAAGAAGTAATCGACCCCGTCTTAATCTGTGTACGATAAATTAGTTTCCATTGAAAAGCATTATCACGAGTTAAGCCAACTCCTTTGTACCCCGGAAGTAATTGCCGACCGCGATCTTTTCCAGCAATATTCCCGTTCCCTGGCGGAGATATCCGACGTGGTGGCGGTTTTCGGCAAGCACAAACAAATCAAGCAACAGCTGGAAGAAGCCCGGGAAATTCTGGAATCAAACCCG
>JBHHXV010000088.1:0-8410 GCA_046757225.1 bacterium | reverse complement strand
TGAGATCAAGACCCCATGATCTGTTTCAACTGGACAGATATAACAAGAGCTTCAAGACAGTATATGAAATCAAGTCGCCCTATCATATGAAGGTTTTTTCCTTCCGGTGAGTCAGGAAAGAATCGACTTTATGATATCGTAAAAAGGGCCTCCCACTTCTGTCTGGATAAAGGAAAGAAGCAAAGCCGGCAGGGAGGGAAAATGCCGGGAGAATAACAGTTCCCGGGAAGCGGTTTCAAGCCATTTCCTTTTCTCCGGCGATTCTTCCAGTTGAGCGGAAATTATCTGATCGATCTGAGAGAAGGTATCCTCCAGGGTTAAACTGGAGTTCAACTGTTCAAATACCTTTTGCGCCACTTCCCTGGCTTCTTCCGGTGAGGAGAAGAAAAACGTTTCCTGGTCATACTTGCCGGCGGCAATTTGTGAGGTAGTCAGAAAATGGGCGTTTCCGATAAATATTTCTGGAATGGTTATCGGGATTCGCTCCCGGAACCTTTTTTGGATAACCGCCTTGATGGACTGGAGATAAGCGGGTTGCTCCTTTTCGTCGGATAAACGGGAATCAGCCGCGTTATAGCGGATAAATATATCCTTATACGCCTCATGGAGCAAAGGAGCGGCCTGGGTCAAGGACTTGAAATTGTCGGCGCTCAGATAGACCACGGTATTAATCGATTTTTCCAGCCGGCAGATATCCAGGGGGGAAGACAGCCGCTCATTAATCCCCTCAATTATCACCGCCAGCAGATTGTGGTCTTTGATGACAAATCCCTTTTGAAAAACCAGCTTTATTTTCGGAAGGTCATGATAAACCCTTTCAAACTCGCCCGGCTTAAAATCGACCCGGAATTTTTCCCGCTCTTTCGGATTTTTCCAGGATTGCCAGGTGGGAGCCTGGTAAACGTGGGAGCATTTTATATCTTCTATTTTCCAGTCCGTGGTGGTTATATAACAGATATTGGCTCCGGAGATATCGGTTTTTCTGAGAACAGCCTCTTCAAAATCCACGGAGGTGAGGTTGGAGTCACGCAGGCTGGTGTAACTGAGGTCCGCTCCTGAGAAGTCAACCCCCAGAAGGTCGGCTCCGGTTATCTGAGATTTCAGGAGATTGGCTTCGCTGAGATCCGCCCAGCAGATATCCGCCTGACTCAAATCAGCTTTATTTATCTTGGACCGGTTCAGCCGGCTCCAGCTTAAATCGGCCTGCTTTAAATCGGCGTCTCCCAGGTTGGCGTAATTAAGGTTGGCCCAGCTGAGATTGGCTTCCTTAAAGACGCCGCCCCTTAAATTGGCGTGACTGAAGTTCGCTCCGCCCAACCTGGCCTGGGTAAAATCAGCCGCCCTTTCGCAATGGCCGCCCAGTTTTTTCGGTAAAAAATTTACCCGGGAAAGATCGATCAGCGAAAGATCAGCTCCGGCCAGGCTCTCTCCCCTGGCCACCATCTCGATAACTTGTTGGCGGGTATATTCCGACATCTATCAGACGAAGTATTTCATGCTGCTTTTTTTTAATTCCCGGGTGCTGAAAAGCAGCTTGAATTCCGTTATGCCGGTCTTTTCCGAAATCCGCCGGGCGGTTTCCCGGCATTCTTCGCGGGAGGGAGCGTGGATCATGGTGAACAGATTATAGGGCCAGCCGGGAAAGACCGGCCGCTGATAGCAGTGGCTGACCTCCTCGAAGGAGGCCATGATGGCGCCGACCTCTTCAGTCCGCTCCCGGGGAACCGTCCAGACCCCCATGCCATTGGCCGAGATTCCCAACTCCCGGTGGCGCATCATGACTCCGAACCGGCGGATGGTTCCCTCTTCCTGCATGCTCCGGATTTCCGCCAGCACCTCCGCTTCGCTTTGGCCGATTTTACGGGCGATTTCGGCGAAAGGAGCCGGACACTCAGGCAAATCTTCCTGCAGCTCCCTGATAAGCGCTCTTCTATTTTTTTGGTTCATTTTTAAGATACCGGCTGATACCTTCTTTAAAGCGGGTGGGAGCGATATCAAAAGCCTTATAATAGGGAGCTGAGTCGCAGACGTTGTCCTCCAGCAGCATAAGCAACTGATCCGAGGTGATAGGAAAAAAGGAAAACCGGCCCAGCATCTTGACTATCGGCTTCATCATAAAGACCGGCTGGTGTATTTTAACCGGCTTTCTCCGCAACACCTCGGCCACGACATCGATCATCCCCTGAAATTCAAACTGCTCTGGCCCGCCGATCTCAAAGGTCTGGTTATGGGCCCGGGAATTGTTCAGTGATTTTATGAAACCCGAGCGGACATCCTCCAGGGCTACCGGCTGCTGCTTGTACCGGCCGTCGCCGATAATCGGGAAAACCGGGCCTTTCAGCATATCGGCGAACATATTGATGGAGGCGTCATGCTCCCCGTAGATAAAAGAGGGCCGGAAAATCGTGTAGGTCAGCCCGCTTTTCTTGAGATATTCTTCAGCCTTGTATTTGGTCTGAAGGTAGCGGGCTTTCGCCCCTTCCTTAACGCCCAGGGCGCTCATGTACAGAAAATGGGGAACTTTCGCCCGCCTGGCCTCATCGATCATATTCCTGGAGCCGTGGAAATGAACATTGCTGAAGGTAACCCCTTTGGCCGGAATCTCCCGGATAATGCCCACCAGATGGATCACCGCGTCACACCCGGCCATCTTCCCTTCAAGGGATTGGGAATCGGTAACCGAACCGACTACCGTTTCTATCCCCTTGACCTCTTTTAATTTGTCCTGAGACTGTTCCCTTACCAGGCAAACCACCTGATGCCCCTGCTTCACCAGTTCGTCACGCAGCGAGCTTCCCACGAACCCGGTTCCTCCGGTCAAGAAAATCTTCATTTTCTTTCTCCTTGTTTAAAGGTTAAAGGCTGAATGAAACGATGATGGCAGTTTGACCGGTTTAAGCTTTCGGGTGGAGCAGCAGCCCAGCCGGACAGTGGCGCGGGCGGTCAGGCGGTTGTCCGCTTTCTTTCTGATCTCGTGCTCAAAAGTCACCCGCGCATGGCCGATTTCCCGCAGCCGGGTGGAAATCTCCAGGATATCGCCCAGGCCGGCCGGAGATTTATACTTGATATTTACCTCAGTTACGACAAAAACATACCCTTCTTCCAGGAGTTCGGTAACAGACAGTCCCCCCGATTGGAGAAACTCGGTCCGGCCAACCTCCAGAAAGCGGAGATAAGTCCCGTAATAAACGACCCCGCCGGCATCGGTATCAGCATAATAAACCTTTACTTCTACTGTCTCCTCAGACATGAAGCCTATTGAGGGAAAGAAGGTTCGTCCAGGCGGTGACCCAAAGCGTTCAGTTTCAGCCTGGCCAGGTTCTGATCCACTTCCTCAGGCACCTGATAAACTTTATTCTGCAGAAGATTCCGGTTTTTCGCCAGGTATTCCACAGCCAGCAGTTGACAGGCGAAACTCATGTCCATGACCGCGGCCGGATGCCCTTCCGCTCCCACCAGGTTAACCGCCTTTCCCCGGCAGAGAACGCTCAAGCTTCGGTGGTTGGGCAGCATGTATTCCTCAACATTCTCCCTTACCTGAACCTTTTTCAGTTTGATCGCCTCCAGACTGCTCAGTTCCAGTTCGTTACTGCCCAGGCCGGCGTTGGATATAACCGCACCCTCTTTCATCAACAGGAAATGCTCCTGTTTGATCACCTCCGGGCCACCGGTGGCCGTACAGAAGAAATCGCCTATTTTGGCCGCCTCGGACATCGGCATGACCCGGAACCCGTCCATGACCGCTTCCAGAGCCTTGAGCGGGTCGATTTCCACTACCGCCACGTTCGCTCCCATACCGGCGGCACGCAGGGCGATCCCCTTGCCGCTCCACCCATATCCGGCCACCACGAACACCGACCCGGCCAGCATCCGGTTGGTGGCGCGGAGAATCCCGTCAAGAACACTCTGCCCGGTTCCGTAGCGGCTGTCGAAGAGCTGTTTGGCTGACGAGTCGTTAATGGAAATAAGAGGAACTCCCAACCGGCCGCTATCCGCCAGCTGGGCCAGCTTGCCCACGCCCTCGACCGACCCCTCGGTTCCCCCCACGAACAAGGCCAGATTATCGGTCCGTTCCTGATGAAGGGTGGCGGTAAAAACCGCTCCCGAATCCAGGACTACCTGAGGAACCAGGTCAATAACCGTGTTTATATGGCTTTTTATGGACTCCCCGTCCTCATTGCGGACAGCGAAGACCTGTATGTCATCGTTCTTCACTAACGAGGCCGCCACATCATCCTGCGTGGTCAGGGAGTTGACCGCGCAGACAATCACTTCAGCCCCGGCTGATTTCAAGGCCTGAGCCAGAGCGGCCATTTCCGCGGTAACATGCAGGCAGACAACGACCTTCATCCCTTCCAGTCCCTTCTCTTTGGCCAGACGGTCCCGGATGAACCCCAGAACCGGCATGTTTTCCCCGGCCCATTTCGCCCGAAGCGCCCCTTTGTCCGCCAAGGCTATATCTTTTATCTCAAATTCCATAATTTAGAATTTCCAGTAATACGTTTAAGGCTTCAATGGCGCTCTGTTCTTTTACCTGACTGCGGCTGCCCGGGAAATTAAATTTTCTGGTAATGGTTTTTGCACCCGAGGCAACACTAATATAAACCAAACCTACCGGTTTTTCAAGAGACCCCCCTCCCGGGCCGGCGATTCCGGAAACAGCAACGGCTATATCCGCCTCCAGCAGCTTCCTCGCTCCCGAAGCCATCGCCTCCGCCACTTGAGGGCTGACCGCCCCCCATTTTTCCAGGAGGCTTTGCGGAACGCCCAGCAGGCCGGTTTTCACCTCATCTGCATAACAGATAACCCCTCCGACAAAATAGCCGGACGAGCCGGGAGAGCCGGTAATCGCGCTGCCCAGCAGACCGCCGGTACACGATTCAGCCACCGCCAGCCGCCGCCGGCCGAGCCTTTGCCCTAAAAGTCCGGCCAGTTTATCCAGGTTATTAATCATCCATAGTGGAGAGATCGCCGGTGGGCAGCCCCAGTTCCCAGGCCTTGAGCACCCGGCGCATGATCTTTCCGCTCCGGGTTTTGGGCAGCGATTTTCTGAACTCGATCTCTCTAGGCTTGGCGTGGGCGGCCAGGTGAGTTTTTACGAAATCGGCGATCTCGTCCTTCAGCTCCTGCGACTCTTCATGCCCTTCCCGGAGAGAAATAAAGGCCTTGATGATCTGCCCCCGGACCGCGTCCGGCTTTCCGATCACCCCGGCTTCCGCCACGGCCGGGTGTTCCACCAGGGCGCTTTCCACCTCAAAGGGGCCGACCCGCTCCCCTGAGGTCTTGATGACATCATCATCCCTTCCCTGGAACCAGAAATATCCGTCTTCATCCTGGTAAGCCGTATCCCCGGAGGTATACCAGCCTTCAAACTGAAAATACTGCCGGTATTTTTCCGGGTTTTTCCAGATCTGGCGCATCATCCCCGGCCAGCCGGCCCGGATGGCCAGGGATCCCATCTGATTACTTCCCAGCTCTTTCCCTTCATTATCCAGTATAGCCGCCTTTACCCCGGGAATCGGCTTGCCCATGGAGCCAGGCCTCATATCCAGGCAGGGATAATTGGAAATAAGCTGGTGACCGGTTTCGGTCATCCACCAGTTATCATGAATCCGTTTTCCGTAAACCTTCATCCCCCAGCGGATCACCTCCGGGTTTAAAGGCTCTCCCACGCTCAGGATATGGCGAACCGAGGAGAGATCATAATTGTCAAGCATCTCTTCACCGGCTCCCATTAACAGTCTGAAAGCGGTGGGAGCGCTGTACCAGACCGTTACCTGGTATTTCTGCAGGGTTTCGTACCAGTCTTCCGGCTTGAACCGCCCCCCCCTGATGAGGTTGGTCACCCCGTTCAACCAGGGGGCGAAGATCCCGTAGGACGTGCCGGTAACCCAGCCGGGGTCCGCCGTGCACCAGTAGATGTCATCCTCCCTTAAATCCAGCACCCATCTGCCGGTCTGGTAATGCCCGATCATGGCGTTCTGGACGTGGACCACCCCTTTCGGCTTGCCGGTGGACCCGGAGGTGTAATGAAGAATAAGCGGGTCTTCCAGGCCCAGCCATTCGACCCGGTGCTCCTCGGAAGCCTGTGCCATTTCCGCCTGGTAGCTCCATTCTCCAGTCTCCAGGTTTTTTTCTCCCACCAGGATAGTGTGTTTCAGATCAAGCATTTCCGAGCGGGCGACCCGTTCCAGCAGTTCGGGAGTGGTGAGGATGGCCATCGCTCCGGAATCCACCATCCGGTCCTTGACCGCTTCCTTCATAAACGCTTCAAACAACGGGCCGGGAATCGCTCCGACCTTCAAAATCCCCAACAGCCCGACATACAGTTCAGGAGAACGGGGCATAAAAATGAAGACCCGGTCGCCCCTGTTCACCCCGATCTTCCTCAGGACATTGGCGAACTTATCGGAAAGCCGGGACAGTTCTTTATAGGTATATGTCTCCTCCCGGCCGGGAGCGCTGTAGATCAAAGCCGTTTTATTCTCTCTGGAGGTTCCCAGGTGCCGGTCGATCGCCTCATGGGCCATGTTCACCTTGCCGGTGGCAAACCAGTCGAAGTTCCGCTTGACCCCTTCCCAGTTGAAACCGGCATAAGTTTCCCCGTAATTTTTTAAATTCCCCGTATTTCCCTTAAGAACCTCCATTGTGCCGCTCCTCCTTGTTATGCTGGTTAATCCACCTTTCTCACCGTAACACAGAAACCGCTTCCCTGCTCTTTGATTTCCTGAATTTCCTGGCCGTCGTTCCTTAAGCTTTCGGGCACGTTCTTGATCGGCTCCCCCTCGTCCAGCAGGATTTTCACCACCTGGCCGACCTCCATCTCTTCCATGAACAACCTGGTTTTGACGTAATTGATCGGGCATTTCACCCCGCTCAAATCCAGTTTCAGAACCGCCGATGAATCACCGGAAGATTCGGCTTCTTTTTCCTTGACGGAAGTGAAATTAAGATTATTATCCATTTTATCATAAAGCCCCGCCACCGTCAGCACCAGCCTTTCCACCAGAGCGGCGGTCTCTGGGGTTACCTCGGCCGGAAATTCCTTTAATTCCCTGAACCCGGTATCCGCCAGATCGGTTTCTATGAAATGCCTGTCAAAAAGACCAGCCGCGTCCGGGTAATCGTGAGGCTCTTCACCCTTGGTAACCAGCAACGACCGGAAGGCCGCGTAAGCCGCCTTCTTGTATAATTCTTTTTTTTCCGCTCCCCCGGCAACTCCTGCCGCTTTTACTGATGCCTTGGCTATTTTGAGGTCTTCGGCAATCATATCCAGCACCCCGGCTCCGCACTCGCCTGCCCCCCGGCCCGCCAGAGAGAAATCCTCCTCGCTCCCCCAGTCACGGTAGAAAGCGGGGTTTTCCTCATATTCCGGCAGGCGGGAATATTTTTCTCCTAATCTCCGCAACAGATCATTGCCTTTGCTGTTCAGGTAAGTGTAATAATCATCGGAAGATATATCCTGAAAAACCCGGTATTCCTTGAGAAACTCCAGCAACATTCGAGGAACGTTTCTGGCCGGAATTTGGGCGACTTCCTTCCCGAAAGCGGTCTTTCCCTCCTCTGTCCTTCCTCCGGCCAACACCTTGTAAAAGGGAGCCAGGTGATTTCCCTGGCGATGAGCGGCCCCGAACAGACCGATTTGCCCGATCGGGTGCTGGCCGCAGGAATTCGGGCAGCCGCTGATCCGAATCCGCACCCCTTTCAGGGAAGCCAGTTCCGGACATTTTTCGATTTTTCCGGTAATGGCCAGGGCCAGGTTCCGGGAAAGGCAGATCCCCAGCTGACAGGTGGAACTGCCGGGACAGCTGACAATATCCCCTAAAATTCCCCCATGCGCGCTGAACATATCATTGGACACCAACTCTTTATGAAGCTCGGCCAGCCGGTTTCGGGAGATCCAGCGGATCACCAGGTTCTGGTTCTGGTCAACCCTTAAAGAGCCGTCACTGTATTTTTCCGCCAATTCCGCCGCTTTAATCAATTTTTCGCTGTTGATCAGCCCCAGAGGAACGGGAATAGTCACATAGCTGTAGCCCGCCTGCTTTTGCTCCTTGACATCCCGCTCCAGCCATATTTCAGATGCCGTCTCCGGCCCCCCGCTTTCTGGCGGAGCCGGCATATTCCTCTCCATTACCGGTAGTTCCAGAGCTAAAGCCCCTTTATTTTTCAAATCGGTCAACTCTTCCTCTAAAGTCCGTTTAAATCTGTCCAGGCCCCATTCTTCCATCAGAAACCGGAGCCGCGCCTTGTGTTTGTTTTTCCGGTTTCCGTACTTACTGAACAGCTGCTTCAAAGCCTCGGCGTAATAAACCGCATCCGTTGCCGGAACAAACTCTTCCAACAGCTTGGCCGAACGGGAACTGGCTCCCATGCCTCCGGCCGCGTAAACCTTGAACCCTTGAATCTC
>JBHHXV010000087.1:0-8480 GCA_046757225.1 bacterium | reverse complement strand
GGCTTCTTTAAGAGCCGGGTCGTAATAGTCATTGAAATTATCGTATCCCACCACCTCGTGCCCCAGAGAAAGAAGCCGCCGGGAGATATTGAAACCAATAAAACCGGCGCTTCCGGTTACCAGTATTTTCATAAATGCCGCTCTCTATTAATTTGGTGAGTTTGATTTTGGCTGGTCTGCCAAATGGTATTGCTTGATTTTTTTATGGAGATTGCTCCGCTCCATATTCAATTCTTTGGCGGTTTTGGAAATGTTTCCCTGATTGCGGCTTAATTTTTCCTCAATAAGCTGCCGCTCGAAATTATCCCTGGCTTCCTTGAGGGAAACCGGCTCCAGAGATAAAGCGTTCGGTATGACGGTCCTGCCCAGATAGGGGACATCGGAAGCCCCGATCTTGTTTCCCCTGGTCATAATGACCATTCTTTCGATAATATTCTTCAATTCCCGGACATTGCCCGGCCAATCGTACTGGCATAACTTTTCCATCGCTTCCGGGGAAACGACCTTGCTCCTTTTTCCGTTCTGCCGGCAGAAAGATTTCAGGAAATGCTCGGCCAGCAGAGGGATATCGTCTCTGCGTTCCCTGAGAGAAGGCAGAAACACCGGAATCACGTTCAACCGGTAATAGAGATCCTCCCGGAAATTTCCCTCGGCAACCTCCCGCTTCAAATCCTTGTTGGAAGCGGAAATCACCCTTACGTCCACCTGGATGTTGTTGTTCCCGCCCACCCGGACGATGGTCATGTTTTCCAGAACCCGGAGCAGCTTGGCCTGGGTGGTCAGGCTCATATCCCCGATTTCGTCCAGGAAGATGGTTCCGCGGTCAGCCGCCTCGAACTTGCCGGCGCGGCTGGCGATCGCCCCGGTAAAAGAACCCTTTTCATGACCGAACAGCTCGCTCTCGATGAGGCTTTCCGGAATAGCCGCGCAATTGACTTCGATGAAGGGCTTACCCTTGCGTTTACTTTTTTCATGAAGCAGCTTGGCGATAATCTCTTTACCGGTGCCGTTTTCTCCGGAAATCATTACCGAGCCGTTGGTAGGGGCGATCAGATCCAGATCGGTCAATATCTTTTTTATCTTTTCGCTTTCACCGATAAAGAAGGTTTCGTCCTTTGATATCCTTTTTTTGAGTTTTTTGTTTTCGCTCTCCAGCTCCCGTTTTTCCAGGGCGTGTTCTATGGTAAGCAGCACCTTTTCCAGAGAAAGCGGTTTTTCCAGGAAATCATACGCTCCCAGTTTGGTGGCTTTGACTGCGGTCTCCACGGTCCCGTGCCCGGAGATCATTATCACCTCAATGGAAGGGTCAAGACTCTTGATCTTCTCCAGGGCCTCCAGGCCGTCCATTCTGGGAAGCCAGATATCCAGCAGCACCGCTTCCGGTTTATGGGAGGAAACTATATCCAGGCCGTCTTCGGCATTACCGGCCTGCAAGACCTGGTAATTTTCATCCGTAAGAATCCCGGACAGGGACGAGCGGATCCTGGACTCGTCGTCAATTATCAGAACTTTAGTGGACATAGGCTTTTTTTCTACTTCTTTTATAAACCCGCCCGGCCTCGAACAGCATCCAGAGCGCCAGCAGGAACATCACCGCTCCCAACCCCAGCAGCAGCCAGTCAGAGCTTGCGAAAAATTTGAGCAGGTTTTTACTCATACCCCACAAGGTCACCAGCATGATAAACAACATCGGAATCAGGGTATAAAAAAAGCTGCGCCCTAATCTTATCAGATAAACGGTAATAATCAATAAAGAAAGACCGGCCAGCAGTTGATTGGTGGTGCCGAACAAAGGCCAGAGGATCATGCCGCCCTTACCGGCACCTCTGGAGACAGCCAGTCCGAAGGCGCTGAGCACGGCCACCGCTCCGCTGACATGGCGGTTGGTCAGGGATTTCAGGCCGAAACCGTTTCCCAGTTCGCTGATGACATACCGTTGCAGCCGGGTGGAGGTATCGATGGTGGTCATGGCGAAACTGATGATAATGACCGCCACGATCGCCCGGGCAAAGGAAGGGGAGATTCCGCAGGCCGAGAGAAAACCGCTTCCCCCGGCGACAAAAGCGGCGATTTTGCTTCCCAGGCCCTGAGCCGCCCCCCAGCTCCGGTAGTGGCTTTCCCAGGCGGCCGAGGTCGGGAAACCGGCGGTGCAGGCGATTACCGCCATCAAAGCCAGCAAGCCTTCCCCGACCATCGAGCCGTAAGCCACCGGCAAAGCGTCGGTCTCCTTGTCCAGCTGCTTGACCGTGGTGCCGGACGACACCAGGCTGTGAAAGCCGGAGATCGCTCCGCAGGCGATGATAATGAAGATAAAGGGAATAATCGCGGGGGCGCCGGCCGGATGGGCGACAAAGGCGGGAGCCACCACCTTGGGCCCAGCGGCGAACAACCCCAGGTACATGAAAAAGAGTCCCACGAACAACCCCTGGGCATTGATGAAGTCGCGGGGCTGCAACAGAAGCCAGACCGGCAGCACCGCCGCCCCGAAGGAATAAGTCAGAATCAGGATAATCCAGCCGGTCAACTCGCTTCCCATAAAAGTAGCCCCCAACGTAATCGGGAACAATGTCCCTAAATAAGTTAAGAGATATACGGCCAGAACCGAAACGATTCCCGAAACCAGCACGCTTCCCTGTCTTTTATAGAGAAACAGTCCCATCCCCACCGCCAGAACCATTTCCGTCACCACCGGGAACACGCTTTCGGGGTATCGGATAAACAGGATGGCGATAATCAGGGCAAACACCGCGATCACGATGACCAGCATGAAAAATATCAGGATTAAAAATAGGGTTCGACTGCGGGGGCTGATGATTTCCGAGGTAAGCTCGCCGATGGTTTTTCCCTCATGGCGCAGGGAAACCACCAAGGCTCCCAGATCATGAGTTCCGCCGATAAACACGGTTCCCAGCACCACCCAGACGATAGCCGGAAACCATCCCCAGATCACCGCGATTGCCGGGCCGACAATCGGGGAGGCCCCGGCGATCGAAGTGAAATGATGCCCGAACAAGACCGGCCTTCTGGTGGGAACGAAGTCGATGCCGTCTTCAAACCGGTGGGCCGGGGTAATGTTATTGTCATCAAGCCGGAACACCCGGCTGCTTAAGAAACCGCCGTAAAAGCGGTATCCCGCTCCGAAAACCGCCAGGGAAAAAAGGGCTAGGTAAGCGGCGTTCATTTTTCGCTAAAGGCATCCCGGATTTTCAAAGTCCAGAGGGAGGCCGCAGCGGCTTCCTCCAGGGTAATGCCGGTGGAGGGCTTCCCCTGAACCTGTTTTATGAACTCTTCCAGTTGCCGTTTCCATCCCTTGTCGGGAGCGGGCAGGCGGATCTCCGTTTCTCCAGAATATCCGTAAAGCTCCAGGGCTTGAAAATTGTCCAGCACCATGCTCTTCCGGTCGGCGAAGATCTCCAGTCGCTCTTTGGCCAGGCCGCCGTCTCCCACTGTCACGTAAGTTATGCAGCCCACCGACCCGTCCGGGTATTTCAGTGAGGCGGAAACATTATCATCGATCTCCCCCCTTCCGGGAGCGGAAAGCCGGAAGGCGGCGACTTCCGCCGGAGCCGAACCAAACAGAAAATTAAGAAAATCCACGAAATGGCAGCCCTCCCCCACGAACCGGCCGGCCGCTTCTCCGGGATTATTAACCCAATGCGATTGAGGGACGGTTTCCGCATTGACCCGGAAATAAACCAGAGCCGGGCCGGATCGCTGTTCCAGCAGCTGTCTGGCCTTAACCGCCAGCGGCGAGAACCGCCGGTTGAAGCCGACCGTAAAATTCACCCCGGTCTCCTGAATAACCTTGCTCAGCTCTTCCAGCTCCACCTGATTTATGGCCATCGGTTTTTCACAGAAGACCGCCAGATCGGCCCGGGCCGCTTCCATAGCCGTCTTGGCATGCAGGTGATCCCGGTTGGCGATCAAAACCATGTCCACGTCTCCGGCTACTTCCCCTAAAGAAGTGGCGGAAAAGGCAGCCCCGTATTTTTCCGCTAATTTGTCAGCTTCGGTTCCCCGCTGGCTGACCAGCGCCGTAATCTCGCAGCCGGAAATCCGGTTGAGGTTCGGCAGATGGATGTTGGCGGCCATCGCTCCCAGCCCGGCCACGGCCACCCGCACCTGCTTTCTTTTCTTTCGGGCCGGCTTCAGGCTGACCCTTCCAATCGGCTCCTTGTTTTCTTCCCGGTAACGGAGCAGCAACCCCAGGGACTTGTTTTCCTGTAAGTAATTATAGGCCGAGACCGCCTCCTCGATCCGGTATTCCCGCTGGCAGAGGGTGTCCAGCTTTACCTTTCCCCCAGCCAGAAGACGGACGAACTCCCGCATGTTGCGGTTTTCGGTGAACCGGACGTAACCGTAAGGGTAGTCATGCCCCTGGATTTCGTAGCCGGGGTCATACCGGCCCGGGCCATAGGAACAGGAGATGGTGAATTCCAGCTCCTTTTCGTAAAAAGGCGAACGTTCCAGTTCCATCCCCACGGCGCCGACCACCACCACCCGGCCCTTTTTCCGGCAGAAATCGATCGCCTGCCTGACCGGCCCGGAGCTGGCGGTAGCCGCGCAGATCACCGCCACATCCACACCCATCCCCTCAGTAAACCGATCCACCAGTTTTTTGTTTTCCGGGGATGAAGCAGTGGCGTCCAGACCCAGATCGCATCCCAGTTCGATCGCTTTCCGAACCCGGCTTTCATCCGGGTCTATGCCGATAACCGAGCAGCCGGCCGCTTTCAGGATCTGAACCGTAAGCAGCCCCAGCAAGCCCAGACCGGAAACCACCGCTTTATACCCCAGTTCCACCCGGGCCTGCCGCACCCCCTGGAGGGCCACCGCCCCCAGGGTGGTAAAAGCGGCCTGGGAAAAATCGACCTTTTCCGGCAGTTTCACGGCCAGGTTTCTGGGTACGGCCACGAATTCGCTGTGATTGGCGAACCCCGCTCCCGCGCAGGCCACCCGGTCTCCGGGAGAGAAATTATTCACCCCGGCGCCTACTTTTCGAACCACTCCGGCACAACTGTAACCAAGGAGCAGGGTCTTGTTCTTTTCCTCTTTTACCAGTTCCCAGGTGGATAACAAACCGACATCTTTCAAGGATTCGAGAGTTTTCCTTATCAGCTCGGGCTGCTCCATCGCCTTGGAAACCAGAGAAGACGCCCCCTGTTTCACGGTAGACGATTCAGTGCCGGTACTGATGAGAGAATACCGGTTTTCCACCAGGATAAAGCCGGCCGGACAGCCGGGGGCGGGGATCTCGGCCACGGTTACCGCGCCGTTTTTGATTAAAACCTGTTTCATATATCTTCACCTGTATTACTGGGACAGAGTTCGCAGGGAGCGGGCAGGGCCACCCCCGGGGTCAGGTAAACTGACCGCATCTTTCGGAAATAGTCATTGTTCCAGACATCCGGGTCGTCAAAGTGACCGTTGCCGGACAGGTTCAGCAGCATACGTCCGCAGGCCCCCACCTCTCCGTTGCCATCCACCCGGATGTGGGTAAAATAGACCCGGCACCTTTTCTCCGCTTTACGGTTCAACAAGACCGGCAACTCGTATTTTACCTTGAACCGCCCGGCCTTTACTTTATTAATAACCTTTTTTACTGCTTCCATATCGCTGAAGAGGCTCCGGTCTTCGGTCGAGTAGCCGGCCACTTTCACTGAGGAAAGATAATTGCCGAACCAGACCTGGTCAACACCCAGCTTTTCCGCCTCTAGCAGCATCTCCTCCATAAAGGGATAATTGTGCTGATCCAGGATATAAGAAACAGAGATATGCAGCTTAGACTTTTCCTCTCTCCTTCTGGCGGTGAGAGCCAGGATATTATCCCGGATTTTCTGATGTTTTCCCTGGTCTTCCCCGGTGAGGCGGTGGAATTCTTCGGCAGTGTGACCGTTCAGGCTTATATTGATGCCGGTCAGAGAAGAATTGATGATTTCATCCATATACCGGGGTAACAAGGTTCCGTTCGAGGTGGTAAAGAGATCCATTTTTTTCTTTGTAGCCGCGTATTCCACCATCCGGAAGAAATCCCTGTTCAAGAGCGGTTCGCCGGTGCCGATCAGTTGCAGGGAAAGGGCGGTCTCGAACCGGTCCGCCACCCGGCGGAACAACTCATAATCAATATCAGGGGCGCTCCGGTGTTTAAAGGGGTTCAGTTCCGCCCGGCCGGAGTGGGTCAGACACATATCGCATTTAAGGTTGCACCGGTCCGTAGCGGAAACGCATAAAACAGTCGGGAGATAATCCAACCTTTCAGCCGGAGAACTCAACTTGTATTTTATAAAATTGATACCCTGCTTCACAGTTTTCCGGCCGGATAAAACCTTTAACGCTACTGCAATAATTTCAGGAATATTCATTTCTTTTTACCGGGAAAACTGTTGCTTATGCCATAAGGCCAATACGAATAAACTCCAGATCCGGTAACTCCGGTCTTCTTTGCCTGAGTTGTGGACCCTGAACATCTCTTTAATCGTCGGTTTATGAAACATCTGGGAAACCAGCTCCGAATCCATCAAAACATGATAGGCGTAATCCAGCAGTTTGGGAGTGAAAAATCCCTTGATATCACCCCCGAACCCCCGTTTTTTCCGGTAGATCAGTTCAGTCGGCAGGTACCTTTCCGCCAGTTTTTTGAGAATCGGTTTTCCCACCCCATTATGATATTTTAGACGATTGGGCAGCCGTCCGGCAAATTCCACCAGCTCATGGTCTAAAAAAGGAACCCGGCATTCGATGGAATGGTTCATCGATATACGATCCAGCCGGCCCAGCAATAATTCCGGCAGCCGGACTTCCAGATCCATATAAATGATCTGCTCCATAAGATCGGCTGAGGGCTTCTCCCGGTGCAGCCGCTCATAAATCTCCCGGCAGTACTGATAGGAATCCTCCTGTTCAAAGCGTTTCCGCCACTCCCGGTTAAGCAGGGTCTGCTTCTCCATTTCATAAAAAACCAGCGCCCCGCCTAAAAATTGATGCTGATTATAAGCGGCCCGCCGGATAATATCCCGCCGCTCAATATCGAAGAAAGGGCCGATTCCCTTTAACAGCAGCCATTTCAGGGCAAAAGGCAGCCCGGAGAAACGTTGCCAGTATTGCCGGTCTTTTCTCAGCAGGTCGGCATAGACTTCATAGCCGAACAGGATCTCATCGCTGCCGTCCCCCACCAGCACCACAATCACCCCCTGTTTTCTCGTGTATTCCAGGATATAATGCTGAAGCACGGTGGTAGGGTCGGCCAGCGGTTCATCCAGGTAGCGGACTATTTCGGGAAGCAGTTCGATAAAATCGAGGTCATCCAGCAGGATCTCATGATGATCGGTTTTATATCGCGAGGCCACCATCCGGGCGTAGGCGAATTCATTGGACATTTCGCTGCTCTTGACCGCGATGGAAAAGGTCTTGACCGGCCGGCTTACCGCCTGGGCCATCAAAGCCACATTCAGACTGGAGTCCACTCCCCCGCTCAGGAATACCCCCACCGGCACGTCGCTCATGGTCCGTTTTTCCACGGCCCGGCTCAGCTGAGCGGATAATTCGTCCACCGCCTCGGTATCGTCACTGAAGGAAAGGGCAGGGCGGGAACTTACCGGAGACCAGTACCTCTTTATAACCGGTTTTCCGTTGCCGCCGAGGGTAAGGCTGTGCCCGGGAGCGAGCTTGCGTATCCCCTCGAACATGGTTAAAGGAGGCGGAAGGGCGAGAAATGACAAACTATGGTAGAGCGAACGGTAGTCAAGAGCGCCCTCTATCTGCGGATGCGCCAGCAACGCTTTGATCTCGGAAGCGAAAACGAATGATCCACCTACCAGAGCATAATAAAAGGGTTTGATTCCCACCCGGTCGCGGGCGGCGAACAGGGCTTGATGCCGGGTATCCCACAGGACAAAGGCGAACATCCCGTTCAACTTTTCCAGACATTTTTCGCCCTCTTCCTCATATAAATGGATAACGGTTTCCGAGTCGGTGTGAGAGCGGTAACGGTGCCCTTTCTTTTCCAGATCTTTCCGCAGTTCGGCGTGATTATATATTTCCCCGTTATAAGTCAGCCAGATGGTGCCGTCCTCATTGGACATAGGCTGGTGGCCGGCCTCGGACAGATCGATGATGCTCAACCGCCGGTGGGCCAGACCGAGCCGGCCGTCCGGGGAAAGCCAGGTGCCGGCGTCATCCGGGCCCCGATGGGAGATCCGGTCCCTCATCCGATTCAGCCAGTCCGACTCAATCGGCAGGGCCTCTTTACCGAAACGATATGATCCGCAGATTCCGCACATTGATCAGAAGCTCTCAGTTATTATCAATATATCGAGCGATTTCTTCAATACGTTTCCGCCAGGAATTTTGCCGGGCGTATTCCCTTCGTTTTTCCTGTTTTTCCCGGGAATCTTCTTTTAAACATTTCTCTATTTTGTCAAGAAAGTCCCGGTAATCATCGGCGGTTTCGTGAAACCCTTCCAGGGTTCCCTCATACCGGG
>JBHHXV010000086.1:0-8514 GCA_046757225.1 bacterium | reverse complement strand
CTTGAATCTCTCCGCCATCGACTGTTTTGGTTTTGGCGATACACCCCAGATCATTAACCGTGGCAAAAGCGCAGTCATCGCCGCACCCGGAAAAAGCGATCTTATACTTCCGGGGAAGCTTGCCGGTGTGAGACAGGGGGTCAGTCATCATAAAGTCGGTCAAAGCCACCGCATAAGGAGCCACGTCAAACGCCTCTTTAGCGCATACTCCGGCAGCCGAGCAGGCAGTCACATTGCGGACCGTATTTCCCCCTCCCCCTTTGGAGCTGAGGTTCACCGTGTACAGCTCGCGCAGTATCCGCGGGCAGTTATCCAGATCAATATCATGGATCTGGACATCCTGCCGGTCGGTGATATGGAGCCGGTTTCCGTAGCGCATACCGAGTTCGGCGATCTTTCTGGTCTGGACAGCGGTAAGCCCGCCCCCGGGAATTCTGACCCGCATCATGAACCTGCCGTGCTGGCGGTGTTCGTAAATCCCCCGGGCCACCCGGGCCACCTTGAAATTAAGATCGGACGTCTCTCCCGCTTTGTTGGCGGCGATCTCTTTCTCGAAAACCTCTATATCCGCTTCAAAATCCTCAGGAAGCCGATTAAACGATACCTTTTCCATAATATTCTCCCTTCAGCAGGTCAAGAAGGATTCCTTCCCGTAAGCCCGCGTCGCTGACTAAAATTTCCGTTGAACCGGTTAAACGCATGATGGTGATAAGCAGGGTAGCCCCGGCGGGAATGACATCCGCCCGGCCCCGCTCCAATCCGATAACCTCATAACGCTCCGCCAAGGTTTTATTATACAGTTCATGAGAGATTTTTTCCAAGGAATCCCGGCGCAACCGGTAATTATTTATCAATTCGGGGTCATATTCCGCCATCCGCTGGTTTATGGCCGCCAGGGTGGTGATCGTGCCGGCGGTTCCCACCAGCTCGGCCTGGTGGCCGCAAATGCGATCAATACCTTGCAGCTTTTCCTTGATATAAGCCTCCATTCCTCTCACCTGCTCCGGAGTGACCGGGGATGTCCGCTCATAAAACCGTTCGGCCAATACGACAGAACCGATATCGACACTGCCCAGCCAGTCAACCTTGTTCCCCCTGCTTAGAACGAACTCGGTGCTTCCTCCCCCGATATCAATCAGCAGCATCGGGACGGACAGAGAAATCTCTTTATGAACCCCCATTAAGGTTAATTCCGCTTCCCTTTCCCCGGAGATTATCTCCGGCCGGATACCGGTACGTTCCGTTACCCGGTTGAGAAATTTATCCCCGTTCTCCGCTCTCCGGGCGGCGCTGGTGCAAAAGACGGAAATTCTTTTGATCCCGAGGTCGCGGGCCTGTTCCACAAAGCGGGTAATCGCTTTAACGGTTCTTTCCATGGCCTGCGGTTTCAGCCGCTTTGCTTGGCCGATCCCTTCGCCCAGACGGGTGATTTCCTGGTTCTCCCCCATGATCCGGTAATCATCTGAGGTTCTTTCCGCCGCGATCAAACGAACCGTGTTGGTCCCCACGTCTATGGCTGCGCATTTGCTTTCCATGTCAAACAATGCTGGTTAACATCCCTAATGTATTATGAACACCGGATACAAACTGCTGGGCGGACATCTCTTTTCTGTTCTCCGGTTTTACCCGCTCGATCAGCAGCCAGCCGTCACCGGTAACCGCGTACAGCGCTTGAGCGGAACAATCCCGGATCAATTGCCCCGGGGGGTGCCTGTCAGCGTCAGCCGGTCGTTTTACCGCCTGGGCTGAGGTAATCACCAGGCGCCTGCCCCGGTGAAAAGTATAGGTGCCCGGCCAGGGAAACAACCCTCTTATCAGATTATTTATCTCTATCGCCGGCTTTTCCCAGTCGATCATCCCGTCCGATTTTTTAAGCAGGGGGCAGTAGGTCGCCCGGCTTCCGTCCTGAGGAACCGGCCGGACGGTTCCCCCTTCCATTCCCCGCAGGGTTTTCACCAGCAGACGGGCGCCCAGGGGAGCCAGCCGGTCATGCAGGGAACCGGCCGTTTCGGTTGCGCCGATTTTCAGTTTCTCCTGCAAGAGGATGTCGCCGGTATCCATCTGAGGAGAGATCATCATGGTGGTTACCCCGGTTTCCCGTTCCCCGCAGACAATTGCCCAGTTTATCGGCGAAGCCCCCCGGTATTTGGGAAGCAGGGAAGCATGCAGATTGACGCAGCCGTATTCGGCCAATACCTCTAAGGGAATAATCCGGCCATAAGCCACCACCACCACACAGTTGATTCCTTTATCCCGCAGAATCTTTACCAGCTCGCCGTTTTTGATCTCCGATGGCTGTTTGACCGTTAAATCATGCTTCAGAGCAAATCTTTTCACCGCGGAAATCTGTAATTTCTTACCCCGGCCGGCCGGCCGGTCCGGCCGGGTTATCACTGCCGGAACCGGATATCCGGCGCTCCATAATCCGGCCAGGGAAGGAACGGCAAAGGCCGGCGTTCCCATAAAGGCTATCTTATATGCCATGATCGCACAATTTCACCAGTCATTGTGAATATCTGTTCAACGCATGAAAGCATCTTTTCTGTAGTGTTTCAACCGCTTGCATTATATCATGTTTGTCCTGTCTCGGTTTATGATGGTTTTGCAGACCTGAAATAACACTCGTTTACCGTAACGGTAGACAATGAACGCTGGGAGATGGTATAATTTATTAATCTTTAATTAATAAGGGGTTAGATGAAATTAATAATCCAGATCCCCTGTCTGAACGAGGAGGAAAATCTTCCTCGAACTTTGGCTGACCTGCCTGAGAAGATAGAGGGAATTGACCGGATCGAACTTCTGGTAATCGATGACGGTTCCACTGACCGGACCGTGGAGCTGGCCAAGAAATCGGGAGTTCACCATATCGTGAGCTTTCCCCGCAACCGGGGGCTGGCCAGGGCCTTCGCCGCCGGAATGGACGCCTCCCTCAAGCTGGGGGCGGACATCATCGTCAATACCGACGCTGACAATCAATACGTGGGATCGTACATAAACGAGCTGGTAAAGCCGATCATGGAGGGAAAAGCCGATATGGTGGTGGGAGACCGGAATACCGATATGATCCCCCATTTTTCTCCTCTCAAGAAAAAGCTCCAGAAGCTGGGAAGCTGGACAGTGAGAAGGCTATCCCGCTCGGATATCCCCGACACCACCAGCGGTTTCCGGGCTTATTCCCGGGAAGCGGCCATAAAGATAAATATCCTGACCGATTTTACCTATACCCTGGAATCTATTATTCAAGCCGGCAATAATTATATCGATATCACCCACGTTCCGGTGGAAATCAACCCGGTCAGCCGGGAATCGAGGCTGTTTTCCAGTATTCCCGCCTATTTAAAAAGGTCAGTGGCCACCATCGTCAGGGTGTATACCATGTACCAGCCCCTCAAGGTGTTCTCCTATCTGGGCGGTTTCATGTTGTTGGTCGGTTTTGCGGTTTCCCTGCGGTTTTTCATCTCCTTTTTCCAGCATCCGGAGCTGTCCCGCCATTTACAGTCCCTGATCTTTGTGGCTATCTGCGTTATTACCGGGGCGGGGCTCATGCTGGTCGGCCTGGTATCCGATCTGATCTCCCGGAACAGACAGCTGATCGAGGATACCCTGTGCCGGGTCAAGAAACTGGAATTGTTCCTGATGTATGAAAAGAAAAAATAAAGCATGAACGTTTTATTAATCAATCCGCCTTTTATCGAGATATACGGCAATTACAGCGCTGCCGCCAAAGTGGGCGCTCAGCCGCAGATGCCGCTGGGAATCTGTTATATTGCCGCCGCTTTGGAAAAGGGCGGGCATAAAGTCACCCTGATCGATTCCGAGATTGAAGGGATGTCGGTGCTGGATCTGGTCGAACTGGTGAAAAAAGACCGGCCCCGGGTAGTCGGCGTTACCGGCGCGACCCCGGTGTACAACTCTTCCAGAATGGTGCTGGAAAAGATCAAAGAGGCTGTTCCCGAGGTGATAACCGTTATGGGGGGATTTCATATCACCGCGCTTCCCGACAAGGTGATGGAGGAGTGCCCGGCAGTGGATTACGGCATAGTGGGAGAAGGGGAGGTAACGGTGGTGGAACTGCTGAAGGCCCTGGAAGACGGTTCTCCCCTGGAAGAGATAAAAGGAGTTATCTATCGCGGGAAAAACAAGATTATGAGAACTCCCGCCCGGCCGCCGACAGAAGACCTGGACAGCATGACCTTTCCGGCCAGGCACCTGCTCAGAATGGATAAATATATCTGGAGCGTGATGGACAAGGGAATGGTTCCCGTCACCTCGATCATCACCCAGCGCGGCTGCCCGGCCGCCTGTATCTTCTGCGGGGTGCAGACCATGTTTCCCGGTAAAACCCGCTACCGGAGCGTGGACAATATCCTGGATGAAATCCAGGAGGTGATCGACCGTTACGGGGTCGCTCATATCATGTTCTGCGACGACACCTTGACCCTGAACAGGCAGAAAGTGGTCTCCATGTGCGGGAAAATCAAGGAGCGGGGGCTGCGTTTTACCTTCGAGGGCTATACCCGGGCGAACACGGTTACTCTGGAATTGCTGGAAATGCTCAAGGAAGTAGGCTTGGTCAGGCTTTCCTTCGGGGTGGAGACCGGCAATCAGGAAATTATGAAAGCGATCAAAAAGGGGGTCAGGCTGGAAGAAATTAAGCAGGCTTATGCCTGGTGCGGCCAGGCCGGTATCGAGACCCGCTGCTCCCTGATGCTGGGGCACCCTTTTGAGACCAGGGAGACCATAGAGCAAACCATCGCCTTCGCCAAGTCGCTGGACTGCTCTCAGGCCTATATCAATATTACCACCCCTTATCCGGGGTGCGAACTGTATGAGATGGCGAAAAAGGGATACGGCGGCCTGCGGCTGCTGACCAATGACTGGAAGGAATACCGTCGCTACGGCAACGCGGTGATGGAAATGAATGACTTAACCGCCCATGACTTGATAGAATGGCAGAACAAGGCTTACAAAGAGTTTTATATGAGGCCGCGTATAATCTGGGATAACATGAAACGGGCCGGATTTAAAGCGGCGGTGGTAAATTCCTGGGCATTCTTCAAAAGTGTTTTATTAAAATAAACTAATACTTTGTTTTCCCAAAAACTTTTCATGACGGGCCATCCGTCACCCCCTCGTGATGAAAAGAGCTGGTCCCCCCCCAAGACAAGGGAGACTCCACTCCGGTATTTTCACGGTAAAAGGTCCAGGTTTTTTCTCTCTTTCCTGCTTTCCTTCTTTACCCTGGCTTTTTCCTACAGAACCCTGGAGCATATAACCTCTGACCGCGACAGGTTCAGAGAGTTATATGAGGCCGGCATCTTTAAGGTCTTTCTTCCGGTAAACTATTCCCAGGTAGCCCTCCAGTCATTTTATGATACCGCGTTCCTGCTTTTCCTGATTCTGGCCGTATCTCACTTTCCCGATTTCTGGAACCGGTTGCATGAAGCTTTTCTGGGGATTAAGGAGCGGACATACCTGTCGGTGATTTTTATCTTTTCCCTCCTTTATTCTGTTGGTGAATTTTATAAGACCCGGTTTATTCCTTTGCGGGGTGATGATTTCGCTTTCCTGTTTCAAGCCAAGCTTCTTGCCCTGGGAAAATTGTTTGTGCCCTCTCACCCGCTCCAGAAATTCTTTCAGACCGATTATCTCCTTCATCACGCCGGCAAGACTTATGCCGAATATACTTTAGGTACCTCCTTTTTCCTGATGTTCGGAGAACTCTTCGGCGCCCCCTGGCTGGTCAACCCCCTGTTGGGAGCGGTCTGTTTAATCATAATCTTTTATCTGCTTAAAGATCTGCTGGACGAGGAGATCGCCAGATACGGAATTATCGCCATTGCCGCCTCTCCCTATTTCCTGTTGGGAACCGCCAGCTATCTTTCCCATGCTCCCTCGCTTTTCTGCCTGTCCCTGTTTTTTCTTTTCCTGTTAAAAGCCCGGGCAAAAAAACATTATTATATTTCAGCCGGCTTGTTAATCGGTTTCGGTCTTCATATCAGGATTCTTACCGCAGTATCACTGGCGGGAATCGCCCTGGCCTGGCGTCTGGGTGAGGTGCTCGGAGAAGCGAAAAGCCACGAGCGCAGGAGAGCCTACCTGGTCGATCAACTGGTGTTTCCCGGGTTGTATCTGGTGATAGGATTTATTTTACCGTTCGCTCTGTTGTTTTTGATTAACTATCTGCAAAACGGCCAGCCTTTTCTGTTCGGCCAGAAACTTTACAACGGCCCCCGGAAAACCATAGGGTTCTCAGCTGAGTACCCTGTTGAAGAAGCTCTTTTAGCGGTTGTTTTCCGGCTCAAGTTAATCATAAGCGATCTCTTTTCTCTAAAGCGGCTGCCCCCTTTCAGTATTTTCGGTCTGGTTTCGGCCCTGCTGCTTCTGCGAAATAAATCCAGGTACCTGCTGTTTTCCGCTTTAATATGGATAATTATCACTTATTTCCCGGTTTCTTCCGCCTATTCACAGCCAAGATATTACTATATTCCCATTGTCTATATAATACCCCTGATAGGGGCGGGATTTGACCGGTTCGTCCTCTATCTGAAGGAAAAAAATTACCTGCTCAACCGGTTTCCTGGCACCGCCCTCCCTTTATTTACCTTGATAATTCTGCTTTATTCGACAGGAAATTTTTCTTTTAAACCTTACCCTTACTATAGAGCTTTCACCTTGCCCGGAAGAATTATACAAAGGAACGGCCTGCACCACGCCGTTGTTTTTATCGGGAAAATCAGAACGTTTTATCCCAGGTGGTATATTCGCAATTCCCCTTATTTTGATGACGATATATTGTTCGCTCTTGATTTGGGGAAAGAGAATCAGGAATTAATAGATTATTATCCTGACCGGTCATTTTATATCTTGAATGACAAACGCCTGGCTCCTTATCCGGCCAACCGGACGGAAGAAAAATAGCCGGGTGGGGTAAATCACCCGTTTGAGTGGGAATGAAGGTAATATTTATGCGGGTCTAGGGCGTTCTTCTTTACCTTGTAACTGAGAACCCGCTTGGTGGTTTTTAAAAGGCGGGCAGCCTCCGACTGGTTCCCGCTGGCCTTTTTAAGGGCCTCGATTATCAGGTCGTTTTCATAGGCCTTGATCTGCTCTTCCAGAGAGGCGGGCGTGTCTGTGGAAGCACCGATCTGGAGGGAGGGGGGAAGGTGGTGTCCCTGTATTACCTTTTCATCGGTAAGCAGCACGGCTCTTTCCATACAGTTTTCCAGTTCGCGGACGTTTCCCGGCCAATGATAACTCATCAGCATATCTATAGCGGCAGTGCTCAGGCGGTTAATCTTTTTCCCGTTCTCCCTCGCGTATTTTTCCAGAAAAAAATCAGCCAGCAGGATGATGTCAGCCCCCCTTTCCCGCAGGGGAGGCAGGTGAACAGGGAAAACATTCAGCCGATAGTAAAGGTCTTCCCGAAACTTACCTTCTTTAACTAATAGAGAAAGATCCCGGTTGGTAGCCACAATTACCCTGGTGTCGGTGGTAAAGGTCCTGGTTCCGCCCAGGCGTTCGAATTGCTTTTCCTGGAGTACCCGGAGCAGCTTGACCTGAACGCCCAGGCTTAACTCCCCGATTTCGTCCAGAAAGATGGTTCCCCCTCCGGCCAGCTCAAACCGGCCGATCTTTTGAGCTGCCGCGCCGGTAAAAGCCCCCTTTTCGTGGCCGAACAGCTCGCTCTCAAACAGGGTTTCCGGCAGAGCGGCGCAATTAACCTTTATATAGGGGCCGTCAACGCGCAGGCTGTTGGTATGGATCGTTTCCGAGGCCAGTTCCTTGCCGGTTCCGGTTTCCCCGTAAAGGATCACCGTAGCATTGCTTTTGGCCACCTGGTTAATGGAGGTGTACAGCTCCTTGACCGCCTTGGAATTGCCCTCGATCCGGCGGGACTTGTTTTTATCGATATATAAACAGAAATCATCGCCGACCCGGTTAATCGTATTTTCCAGGTACCGTCTTTTCCGTGCTTCCACGGTTTTTACAATAAGTTCAGCTACGACCGTCAGGAATTCAAGCTCCCGGCGGCAGGTCTTTTCATCCCTGAAAACCTGGTCTACGCTCAATGTTCCGATTACCAGGCTACCGCTCTTGACAGGGACGCAGTAAAAGGATATCTCCTGGCTGCCCGACTGGCGGCTGCGGGTTCGGTTTAAAAAGACCGCGCTTTCGGAAATCTTGGCAATCATCATCGGCTCACCCGTTGCTACCACACTTCCGATAACCCCTTCTCCGATCCGGTAACGCCCCCGTCTTTTCTCCTTTTCCGTCAGCCCCACGGATACCTCGATCAGAATTTCCGACAAGTCCAGACTGAGCAGGGTCACGATTCCCCGGTTCATGGAACACTTGTCCAACAGGATCTGCAGAATATCATTCAGGAGGTTTTCACCTTCCCTGGTTTGCCGAAGGCTTATTTCGTATAAGGCGGACAGCCTGACCGCATCTTCTCCCGGTCTATTCAGGTTTATTATAGTCAAGAATTTTTTCTATTCATTTTAGTAG
>JBHHXV010000085.1:0-8717 GCA_046757225.1 bacterium | reverse complement strand
GGTCCAGGAGATCCGGTCTGGCCGGATGTTGATCGTGGTGGATGACGAGGACCGGGAGAACGAGGGCGATCTTACCGTAGCCGCCGACAAGGTTACCCCGGAAATTATCAATTTCATGGCCACGCACGGCCGGGGTCTGATCTGCCTCAGTATGACCGGGGAGCGGCTCGACCAGCTGGACCTTCCGTTGATGGTAGCCAACAACACCTCTAACTTCGAGACCGCTTTTACCACCTCGATCGACAGCAAACACGGGGTCACCACCGGAATTTCGGCTCATGATCGCGCCCGGACCATACTGGCGGCGATCGACCCGGAAACAAAACCGTATGACCTGTCCCGGCCGGGACATATTTTTCCTTTGCGGGCCAAACCTGGCGGTGTTTTAAAACGGGCCGGCCAGACCGAGGCGGGGGTGGATCTGGCGAACATGGCCGGTTTATATCCCGCGGCCGTGATCTGCGAAATCATGAACGAAGACGGCACCATGTCCCGGCTTCAGGACCTGGAAAAATTCGCCGGCAAACACAAACTGAAAATCGCCTGCATCAAAGATTTGATCGCTTACCGGATGCGCACCGAGAAAATGGTGAAACTGGAATCCAAGGTCTCTCTTCCTACTCACTACGGGGATTTTCAAGCCTATTGCTTTTCCAATCAGCTGGATAATCTGGTTCATGTCGGTCTGGTCAAAGGGGAGATTACCCCTGATTCGGAAGTGCTGGTGAGAGTGCATTCAGAATGTCTGACCGGCGACGCCCTGGGATCGAGCCGCTGCGATTGCGGAAACCAGCTCCATACAGCCATGGAAATGATCGGCAAGGCGGATAATGGCGTACTGTTATATATGCGCCAGGAAGGGCGGGGGATCGGGTTCTTGAACAAGATGAAATCGTACGCCCTTCAGGACCAGGGGAAAGATACGGTGGATGCCAACCTGAGCCTGGGTTTCAAAGCGGACTTGAGGGATTATGGAATCGGAGCCCAGATATTGGGGGAACTGGGATGCCGTCATATCAGACTGATCACCAACAACCCTCGAAAAATCGTGGGGCTGGACGGTTACGGGATTCAAATCGCAGAGCGGATTCCTCTTTTGACGGAAACCACTGAAAGTAACGTCAGGTATTTAAAGGTCAAGAAAAAGAGACTGGGTCATTTATTAAAGTAGGGTTTTAAAAATGCACGGACAAATAAACGGCAATCTGGACGCTAAAGGAATCAAAGCGGCGATTATTGTAAGCCGCTTCAACGGCAACATTACGGAAAACCTCTTGAAAGGGGCAGTAGACGCTTTGAAAAGGAACGGGGCAGAGGAAAAGAATATAGATGTTTTCCGGGTTCCGGGGGCTTACGAGATACCCCAGTTAGCCAATAAAATTCTCAATAAAAACCGGGAAAACTATCAGGCGGTTATCTGTCTGGGAGCGGTCATCAGGGGGGCTACCCCTCACTTTGAATATATCAGCGCCGAAGTCTCCCGGGGGGTTGGCCGGATCGCTTTAAAATATAATATACCGGTTACTTTCGGTATTCTGACCACCGACACGGTGGAGCAGGCGGTCGAGCGCAGCGGCAACAAAAGCGGCAACAAGGGTTGGGACGCCGCCTTATCCGCAATTGAAATGGTCAGTTTGTTCAACCAGATTTAATGAGTATCAGAAGGAAAGCCCGGGAAAACACCCTCCAGATTCTTTACCGACTGGGGGTGAATCAGGGCGATCTTCCGGTAGTGTTTGAGGAGTTCTGGAAAGCCAATCCCTGCCATAGGGATATCAGGGAATTTACCGAGAAACTGGTTTCCGGTACCTGGGAGCGCCGGGAAGAGATAGACCGGGAAATATCCGGGAATCTGACTGACTGGAACCTGGAACGTTTAAGCCAGGTAGACCGGAACATATTAAGAGCTGCCGCTTACGAAATTCTTTTCTGCCCGGACATACCTTCCAAGGTATCGATCAACGAAGCCCTGGAGATCGCCCGGCGTTTTTCCTCTCCCGAATCGGTCGGTTTTATCAACGGCGTGTTAAACAATATCATGCACTTGGAAAAAGGTGAATAATTTAGCCGAATTAAGCCTGCCCCGGTCAGTTCCGCTGGCACAGACACCCACCAGAATTGAATACCTGTCCCGGCTGTCGGAAGAGCTGGCTTCCGTAAAGCTGTCCGTTAAAAGGGACGACCTGACCGGCACCGCTTTGACCGGCAATAAAATCCGTAAGCTGGAGTTCCTGCTGCCGGACGCTTTGGAAAAAGGGTGCGACACCCTGATCACCTGCGGGGGGATTCAATCCAATCATGCCCGAGCCACCGCCATCGTAGCCGCCCGATTCGGCTTGAAAAGTATCCTGGTGCTGCGGGGAAAAGAACCGGAAATCCCCCTGGGCAATCTTTTGCTGGATAAGCTGGTCGGGGCAGAGATAAGATGGATTACCCTTAAACAATACCAGCAGGTAATGGATATCATGGGGGAAATAGCCGCTGATCTGAAAAGGAAAGGGAGAAAGGGATACGTCATTCCCACGGGCGGTTCCAATGCGGTCGGTTCTCTGGGATATCTGAAGGCCGGTTTTGAAATCGCCGGACAAACCCAAGATAACCCGCCCGACCTGATCGTGACGCCGGTCGGCTCCGGGGGAACCATGGCCGGGCTGCTGGGGGGAATCAAGCTGTCAGGGTTGCCTTCCCGGGTGATCGGGTTCTGCGTCTGCGACAGCGCCCGGTATTTTCAGGAAGAAATCCATAGTATATTAAAAGAGATGGAATACCGGTTCAGGCTTGACCTGAAGATAGAAAAGGATGATATAACAATATTCGAGGATTATATCGGCCCCGGCTACGCGCTCAGCTACCCGGAAGAGATTGATTTTATCAGGCATGTCGCCCGCGCCGAAGGATTAATCCTCGACCCGGTTTATACCGGCAAAGCGATGCACGGCCTGGTTTCCGAAATCAAGAAAGGAACCTTTTCCGATGCATCAGAGGTTTTGTTCGTCCATACCGGCGGTATCTTCGGTTTAACCGGTCTGTCTTGAAGGGCGAAGCTCGGAGGCTTTGATGACCGCCGCCTGGCTCGCTTTGCTCACTAGCGCCGGCCGTTATGTAAGATATCCGATATCTTTTGCATGAAAACCTTTACCGATAATTTATTACGAACGACCGTTTCCCCTTTTATCAGATACTTTCCATGAAACATCCCGACAGTCCGATAATAAACGCCTTGGGGATAGCGGGCCTTTTTCAGGAAAATCAGCGCCCTCTGCCCGGCCTGATAATCAGGGCTGTCCTCTATATATACCCGCTGGCTGCCGATTCTTCCCCCGATAAATCGCACCTCTACCGTCTGACGGTCAAATTTTCCCTTGATAATTTTCTCCAGGGTGATGGAAGCCAGGTTGAATTTATCCTTAACCTCAAGTGAATCAACCCGCCCTAAAACTATCAGTTCCGCTTCCCTGGTCAGTTGCTCCAGGGGAATTTCCACCATCATGGCCTGGCTTGGTGAGGTTCCGGCCAGGAGGAACAAGAGAAAAAAAGAAACCGTTATTCTTATGCTTTTTTCCTTTTACCGTGAAAACACAAAATGAGGAAACCCGCTTTTCGTGGGTGTGTCAACCTGTTTTCATCATTAGGGGGTGACGTGAGGCCCGTCATGAAAGTTTTTGTTTAGTGAAGGCGATCATTCCGAGTAACCCGGAACCTAACAGCAGCAGGCTAGCCGGTTCGGGAACGACGGCTGCTGCATAGAGCGACTGGATGCCCGCAATATCATCAGCATGCAATCCGCTGAAGACTGCATTAGGGCTTACGGATGGATACATCACCGCGCCAAAAACATCAGAATGACCCAGCCCCAGTGAATGCCCGAATTCATGAACCGCTACCCACATCAGATCAAAGGCTGATCCTCCCGAACCATTGCCTACTTCCCAAGGAAATAAATCATTAAAATGAGCGTCACCGGCAATAGTTTCAGGATTGGGGCTGGGGTAGGGATAAAAGGCATGGGCCAAGACACCGGGAGTGAAGGGATAACCGTCTCCATGATCGCCCTCCCCAAAAAAGATATCAATGCTATTATTCTGGTTTGCCAGCATCGTTTCCGAGAAACTGAGAGCGGCTACTGACGCCCAGACGTCCAGAGCCGCCCGGAATGCGCTTTTCTGCGAGGCGACAGATAAATCTCCGGACATGTCGCCGAAGTAATAACTCAAACTGGCGCTTCCCAGGCCGGGGCCGTCCCATCCAGGGCCTACTGTTGTAAATCCGTTGTCGATTTTTACCGCATAGCCGGCTTTAGGACTTGCGGCGGCGATCAATCCTGAAACTAAAGCAATCGCCAGTATCCGGCGGAAAAGGCCGAATGATTTTTTTAAATGATTTTTATTTAACATTACATAAAACCTCCTATTTTATTAATTATATCAAAGACCATTTACTAATTCAAGTTCCTTGGATTTTTTTGAAAAAATCAGTTATCCTAATTACATGAATAAAAACCTGATTGGAGAAACATAAGTGATTAAAACAATCGAGTGGGTGGATGGCGCCGTCAGGATGATCGATCAGTTGAGGCTGCCGACCGAAGAGATTTATACTGATTTTCATACTTACCGGGAGGTGGCCGAGGCGATCCGAAGCATGATTATCCGGGGAGCTCCGGCCATCGGGGTGGCGGCAGCCATGGGGGTGGCGCTCGGCTGTAGAGAGATCAGGGCGGACAGCTTTGAAGAGTTTGAAAAGCGGATGGAACCGATATGTGAACATCTTGCCGCCACCCGGCCGACAGCGGTCAATCTCTTCTGGGGAATCGAGAAGATGAAGGAAGCCGCCCGTAACAACCGGAACCTTCCCCTGGAGGAGTTGAAACAGGCGCTGATAAACCGCTCCATCGAGATTTGCCGGGAGGATATCCGAATAAACCAGCAGATGGGAGAGTTCGGTCAGCAGCTGATAGATGACGGGGACACCATACTTACCCACTGCAATGCCGGAGCCTTGGCCACCGCCAGTTTCGGAACCGCTTTAGGGGTAATCCGGGCGGCTCACCTGGCCGGAAAAAAGATCGACGTTTACGCGGATGAGACCAGACCCTACCTGCAGGGAGCCCGGTTGACCGCCTGGGAACTGAACAAGGACAATATCCCGGTCACCCTGATAACCGACAATATGGCCGGCTATTTCATGCAGCAGGGCAGGATCAAAAAAATCGTGGTCGGTTCCGACCGGATCGCCGCCAACGGAGACGTGGCCAATAAGATCGGGACTTATTCGGTGGCCGTGTTAGCCAGGGAGCATCATATTCCCTTTTACGTGGCCGCTCCCACCTCCACCGTTGACCCTGATACGCCGACCGGCGCGGAAATTCCGATTGAGGAGCGGAATACCAGGGAGGTTTCCCATATAGGCGGCCGCCAGATGGCCCCCAGTGGCATCAAGATCGCCAATCCCGCTTTTGACGTGACCCCCAGCCGCCTGGTAGCCGCTATCATCACCGAAAAAGGGATCGCCAGAGCTCCTTATTCCCAGTCCCTGAGAAAACAATTAGAGGGTTGATATGCCCGGGTTATCCGCGGTAATTCTGGCTGCCGGCAAAGGCACCCGTATGAAATCGGACAAAGCGAAAGTGCTGCACGAACTGCTGAGCCGGCCGATGATTCATTATGTGCTGGAGGCGGTGTCGGAGCTGGGCGTAAGAGAGCCGGTGGTGGTGATCGGCCACCAGGCCGGGCGGGTGGAACAAGCCCTTGCGGGGTTTCCTTGCCGGTTTGTTTATCAGGCCGAGCAAAAAGGGACGGGACACGCTGTCAGGCAGGCTGAATCAGCTCTGGGTGGAAAATCAGGAAACATCTTAATCGTGTGCGGGGATACCCCTTTGCTTAGTTCCCGAACCTTGAGAAGCCTGGCGGCCGAAGAGAACGCCCTCCTGGTGACCGAACTGGAAGACCCGTTCGGCTATGGCCGGATTATCCGTTCCCCGGAGGGGTATGTCGAAAGAGTTGTGGAAGAAAAAGACGCTGACCCGGCCGTCAAGCTGATCAAAGAGATAAACGCCGGCGCTTACTGCTTGAACACCAGGGCTTTATTTAAAGCTTTAAAAGAAATCGGCACGGATAACCGGCAGGGAGAATATTATCTTACCGACGCGGTGCAGATATTAAGCGATAAAGGGATTAAGCTGAAGGCGGTAACTACCGATGACCCTCAAGAAATAAAAGGGATAAACGACTGCCAGCAACTGGCCCTGGCTGAAGAAATACTCAGATCCCGTTTATCCCGAATAATTCGGGAATCATAGTAAAGCTGACTATATGTCATTGAAAATATATACTTCTTATCAGTTTCCCTTCAACTTATTTTGCAAACAAACTTTTGTAGGGACGTTGGTGTAAAGCCTTTATCGATATAGGTCTGGCAAATGTTAATCAAGTTTAATAGACCGGGTTATAATAAAATTTGTCCACTATACTTAAACCCACTTTTCCTCAGATAAGCGACCGCCGCTGGGCGGTTTTAATCGGCCTGGCCGTGTTTGCGGTTTTTTCTTACCAGATATTTCTGCCCTGGTTTCCCACTTACGACAGCGGGGTTTATCTGGAACTGGCCCGCTCGCTGATTCATGGCGGCGGATACCGCTACATGGGGTATATTCACAACAAATACCCCCCAATCTTTCCTCTGCTGCTGTCCCCCTTTTTTCTTATTTCCGCCCATCCTATCGCCGCCATCAGATTCTTTCTGGTTCTGGTCGCGGCCGGTTCTTTATCTGTGACCTTTCTGCTGTTCAAAGAAAAAGAGACCCCTTACCGCGGCCTGCTGACCGCTTTATGGTTTTCCCTTACCCCTCCTCTGATTTACTACAGCGCTCTGGTCTTAAGCGATGTCTGTTATACCGCTTTTTCCCTGTCGGCTTTCCTGATGCTCAAGCGCTGGAGAAACGGACATGAACGGAAATACCTGATCGGCCTTGCCCTCGCGCTGTGTTTATCGGTTCTTACCCGGATTATCGGCTTTGTCCTTCCGGCAGCCATTCTCCTGAGCAGTTTTATTGATAAATCGAACAACAAGATAGAACCGGAACGCCTTTTAAGGGGAATCGCCGTCGGCGCTCTGCTGGTGATCTCCCTCTGGCAAATCCGGTCGGTCCTGGTTCCCCCAAGCGCGGTTATGCCCCCCAAGCTGGGGGATTCCCACAGTTATACCAATGAACTGCTGGTAAAAAACCGGTTTCAGCCTGACCAGCCGATGATCGGATTGTCAGTGATTATCGGGCGATTAAAGATGAACGTTCCCTTTTATATCCGCAAAGTAATACCGATGAGTCTGGGATGGTATCATCTGCGCCGATATCACCCCGGATGGATTCTTTTTCCTCTGCTGCTGTTGGGGTTTTACCGTAAACCCAGAAACGCGGAAGAGATCCACCTTGTCTTATATATGTCTATTTTACTTAACTGGCCGACCCCTCAGGGAACCCGTTACTTATTGCCGGTCATACCCTTTCTGATCGATTACCTTATTGAAGGGATAACCTGCGCAGCCGGGTTTTTCAGAAAACTCGAGTTTTATAAAAAAAAATGGTTTCGGGTGACCGCTTTGAGCGTTTCGGTCGTTATCGGGGGAATCTATACCTATTTCCTGATAATCGAGGCCTGGAACACGCACCGCTGGAACACCACCGGCGGATTTCTGGCTTACGAGAACCATTTTTATTTCCGGCAGAACATTCTCTGGGCCAAGAAGCACCTGCCAAAGGATACGGTGCTGATGAGCGACCGGTCATCCAGCACCTATCACCTTTCCGGTCTTAAAACCTATCCCGTCCGGACAGCCGACCTGCATGAATTGCTGGAAACTATTGATAAATACAGGATCAGTTACCTGATCACCTCCCGGATTACCGGTTACGGAACGCCTTTGAACAAAGCGGCCAGAGATCACCCGGATCTTTTTCAACCGGTTATGGAAAACCGCTGGAGCGGGATATATGCCGTTTCCCGGAGCGGTTTATCGAAAATTACAGGAGAAATCTGATGAAATATCTTCTTATGGTGGGAGACGGGATGGCTGATTTCCCGCTCCCTGACCAGGGAAACCGTACCCCCCTGCAGATAGCCGATACCCCTAATATGGATTTTCTGGCTGACCGGGGAGAGATCGGTATGGTGAAAACCGTGCCGGAAAAATTCAAGCCGGGAAGCGATGTGGCCAACCTCAGCCTTCTGGGATATGATCCCCAGCGGTATTACACCGGAAGAGCCGCTTTCGAGGCCCTGGGAATGGAACTCAAACCTGAGGAGGCAGAGGTTTTTTACCGGTGCAATCTGGTCAAACTCGACTCTGCGGAAGATTTCGAGACCGCCATAATGGAGGACTTCAGCGGCGGGCATATAACAACCGCCGCTTCCCGGTTGCTTATCGATGCTCTTAACCGGGCGGTCAGGGGAGAAAGCAAGTGGTCACGGTTCAGATTCTCTACCGGGGTAAGCTACCGGCATCTTCTCCGGTGGAAAGAGGGGGACGATCAGGCGCAATGCACCCCTCCCCACGATATCATCGGTCAGCCGGTCGCTCCGTATCTGCCCCAGGCCGGTTCAGCGGCTCCTCTCCTGGTTGAGCTGCAATCTCTGGCGGCAAAAGTGATGCATGACGATTATCCGGAAGCGGCCGCCAATGCAATCTGGCTGTGGGGGCAGGGGAAAAAACCGGAAATGGAT
>JBHHXV010000084.1:0-8724 GCA_046757225.1 bacterium | reverse complement strand
CCTCCAGGTTGGGAGTAACCAGGTCAGCCAGGGGAAACAGCCGTTCCTTCAACAATGAAACCGCCGCTTCTGAAATCAGCGGAACCCCCCCTTTGGAAAAAAGAACCGGGTCGATAATAAGTTTATTATAACGTATTTCCCTGAGACTGTCTGCTAAAACCTCTACTGTTTCCTTACAATAGACCATTCCTACCTTGATAGAGGAAAGGGAAAAGTCCTGAGCCAGGCTCCTTAACTGGCTGGCAACCACTTCCGGGGGTAGGGGAAAGACTGAATTAACCTGGAGGCTGTTTTGCGAGGTGACAGCCGTAGCGACACTGAGACTGTGAGTCTTCAAAGCGGTGAAAACCCTGAGATCGGCCTGCAGGCCGCCCCCGCCGGAAGGATCGAATCCGGCGATGGTCAGGTTGACCGGTAGACTGTTCATTTTAAATAATTACAGCGGTAAGTTTAGATTTTAGCTGTTGAGCCGATTGTTTAATGTCATGAGCTTCCCCTATACATGAGGCTACCGCAGCCCGGCGGGCTGCAGGGGTAAGAATAAGATCGATGTTGTCGGCGTTAAGGCCGCCGATCGGGTAAAAGGGAATCTTGACCGCTGTTGAGAGCTGTTGCAATATTTCAGTCTCAAGCGGGGTGCGAACCGGCTGCTTGGTGGTGGTATAAAAGATCGGGCCGATTCCTATATAGTCCGCCCCCTTTTCTTCGGCCTCTATCGCCTCTTCCACCGAATGAGTGGACAGGCCGATGATTTTATCCTTTCCCAAAAGCTCCCTCGCCCGTTCTATCGGCATATCAACCTGTCCCAGATGAACGCCTGCCGCCCCCACTTCAAGCGCCACTTCAGGATCATCATTGATAATCAGAGGGATTTCCTGAGACGAGGTTATCCTGATCACCCTTTCAGCTGCCTGTAAAAGCTCGTTCCGCTCACTGTTCTTATATCTTAACTGGATGATATCCGCTCCCCCGGCAATCGCCCGGGAAACCATGTCCGGCAGGCAGTGGCGGTTAATTCCCGGGCGATAATCGGCAATAAAATATAACTGGCAGGTGGACAGGTCAGGCATTAATTCATGAATAGACCGGGCTAAATGGACGTCAGGTAATCGGAGATCAGGTTGATATCCTGAGGTTTGAAATCAATAAATCCGATGCCGGCCGACTTTTCCTTTTCCCACATTACCCGGCCGGTAACCCAGACGGGGTTGTTCTGTGGCAGGAATACTTTCAGCTCCATATATGCGGGAAGGTTCATCACCCGTTCCCTCTCCAGTTTCATCCCTTGGGTGCTGATATCCGCGCATCTGGTTTTCCCGGTTACCAGTCCGGCTGAACCTTTAGACTTATCGACAAAGGAATACGAAACATCGACCGCCGCCTTTTTACGAGCCGCCTTTCTCCTTTCATTGGAAAAAGATTTTATGAAAGAAACCTTTTTCTCTTTTTCCAAAAGCATCCGTTTTTTGTTGATCGCGTTCCTTATAAGGCTGCTCATGCTTTGAGGCATGAATGGTTTGAAGATGCAATGCTCTATGCTTCCCTGACTGAACAGTTTGTCATGTCTGGGGGAATCATTATCAGGAGAATACATCAAAATAAGAGGGAGATGAGGGTTCGCCGACTTCAATTGGTCGATGAACGCGCCCCGGGAAAAAGCCAGGTCATCGATTATCAGCAGATCCGCTTTCTTGACTTTTTCCAACGTCTGGTCAAGGGTTTTGACCGATTCCAGATAATATCCCGCCAGGCCCAGTTCCTTTTTCAGGATTTTGGACAAGGGAGCGCTTTTAGTCAATAGCAATAAATATTCCTGTTCCATTTTTATTGATTCATATATTATTGATGTTCAGGAGGTGGCGCCGCCCCTTTCCCTCAATCTCGTTGCCGGGTCCGTGATATGATGTTTTTTAAGAAAGTAGTTCATATTCCGTTGATCGATTCCCAGGTTTTGGGCGGCCAGACTTTTCTTCCACCCGCATTCATTTAAAACGCTGAGCACCACCTGCCTTTCGTATAGAGACACCTTGTCCCGCAGGGTCAGCTTTTTATAAATACCTTCCTTTTCCGCCTCTATTTTTTGAAACATGGCGGTCGGCAGGCTGTAAGGCTGAATTTGATCGGTGTGTTCCATAATGACCGCTCGCTCGATAGTGTTTTCCAGCTCCCGGATATTGCCCGGCCAATCATGCTGGTTCAGTATTTTCATGGTGGAAGGGGAAATTATCTTGACCGGGCTCCGGTGTTTATGGGTGTATCTGGATAAAAAGTATTCGGCAAGTATTTGTATATCCTCCTTTATCTCCCGTAAAGGAGGCATATCAATGGTAACCACTTTCAAGCGGTAATAGAGATCCTTTCTGAACCTGCCATCTTTAACATCCTTTTCCAACAGGACATTGGTGGTCGCGATGATTCTTACGTCCACATTTACCGGCCTGGTGTCGCCCACCGGCACCACCTCGTTTTCCTGAATCACCCTCAGGAGTTTCCTTTGGCCGTTCGGTGACATGCTGCCGATCTCATCCAGCAGAATGGTCCCCCCGTCAGCCATCTCAAACAGCCCTTTTTTATTTTTGAAAGCGCCGGTAAAAGCCCCTTTTTTATACCCGAACAGTTCGCTTTCCAGTAAATGCTCGGATAGAGCGGCGCAATTCACCTTGATATATGGTTGCTGCGCGCGGAGACTCTTGATCTGGATGGCCTTGCTGATCATTTCTTTACCGGTTCCGCTTTCGCCCTGGACAAGAACGGTGGCTTCTGTTTTGGCTATCACGTCAACCAGTTTGATGATCTTGCGCAGTTTTTTCCCCTTGCCGATGATTCCGATTGCCCCGAATTCGGCAAAATCACATTCCTTTGACCAGCTATCCATAGAATCAGCGCTAGAATTGTTGTAAGAAACGGATATCGTTTTCGAAAAACAACCGGATATCGTCTATCCGGTATTTCAGCATGGCGATCCGCTCCACACCCATGCCGAAGGCAAAGCCGGTATAACGTTCACAGTCGTAGCCGACTGCCTGGAAAACATTGGGGTCCACCATCCCCGCTCCCAGGATTTCCAGCCAGCCGGTATGAGAGCAGATCCGGCAGCCTTTTCCCCGGCACATCACGCATTCCATGTCGATTTCGGCGCTCGGTTCGGTAAAGGGAAAGAACGAGGGCCGGAACCGGACCGCCAGATCTTTTCCGAACATCCGGTGGACGAACTGCTCCAGGGTTCCCTTGAGATCGGCGAAGCTTACCCCCTCGTCCACATACAGCCCCTCCACCTGGTGAAACATCGGGGAATGGGTGATATCCGCGTCACAGCGGTAAACCTTGCCCGGAGCGATAACCTTGACCGGCGGCGGGCATGTTTCCATTACCCGGATCTGAACGGGAGAGGTATGGGTTCTGAGCACGTGGTTCTCATCCACATGGAAGGTATCGTGCATATCCTTGGCCGGATGATTGGGCGGGAAGTTAAGGGCCTCGAAATTGTAATAATCGGTTTCCACTTCCGGCCCCTGGGCAATAGAAAAACCCAGGGAAATAAAGATTTCATTGATCTCTTCGGTAATCTGGGTGATCGGGTGCAGATGGCCGGTCGGCGGACGATCGCCCGGCAGGGTAATGTCGATTCGCTCCGCTTCCTGCCTCAGCCTGCTGCCGGCTTCTTTCAGTTCCTGCTGCCGGTTCCGGATGGAGCCGGCAATCGTTTTTTTGAGTTGATTAGCCTCCCGGCCGGCCTGCGAGCGCTTTTCCTGAGGGATGTCTGACAGGGAACGGGTGATCCCCGTGACAATCCCCTTTTTTCCCAGATACTTGATTCTTAAGCTGTTCAGCTCTTCCTGACTGCCGCAGCCGGCGATTTCACTGATGAAATCAGCCTGTATTTTTTCCCCCACATTCTTCATAAATTATGGTTGCATTTGCCGGATGCCATAACGGAAAAGGCTTTACCCTCAGGAAGAATTTGTTGGCAAAAAGAAGTTGAAAGGAAACTGACAGAAAGTTCCGTTTTGTATGATTCCCGAATCGTTCGGGTTCAAGAGCTACTCCTTTTCCCAGCGGTCTATTTTTTTGCGTAAGTTGTCGATGTCTTCATTGCTGCCCACCATCACCAGCACGCTTTCGGGCGGTATCTGATAATCAGCCATGGGGGAAACCGTTATTTCACTTTTGGAAAGTTCGTTCTTCTCTTCCAGGCTGGAGATCCGATGCTTTACCGCGATGACGTTAAGACCGAAATTAGCCCTGATATTAAGCCTGCTTAAGGTCTGGCCGACAAACTTCCCCGGGCTGATGATCTCCACTATCCCGTATTCCCTGGAGAGTTCCAGGGTGTCCAGGATATTGGGGGTGACCAGGGATTTGGCGATCCGCGCTCCCATATCCCCTTCCGGAAAAATCACCCGGTCTGCGCCTATTTTTTTTAACACCTTGGCGTGGGTGCGGGTGATCGCCTTGGCCAGCACGGTTTTGACCCCCATCTCCTTGAGCAGCAGGGTGGTCATGATACTGGCCTCCTTGTTAACGCCGATGGCGACTACCGCTATATCCGTATCTTCCATCCCCACGGCCAGCATCGCCTTTTTGTCAGTCGAATCCAGTTGCACTGCCTGGGTTACGTGCTCGCCGATATCCTGAACGCAGCTTTCATTGGAATCGATGGCCAATACTTCACAGCCCAGGCTGCCCAGGGTTTTAGCCACGCTGTAACCGAACCTGCCGATTCCGATAACCGCGAATTGCTGCATTATCTTAAGCCGCTTTGGCTGTCAGAGAGGCTTGTTTGGCTATTTCCGCCAGTTTGGCGAAGGCCTCGCTGTCGGTTACCGCCAGGTTGGCTAAGATCTTCCGGTCCAGGGCGATGCCCGCTTCTTTAAGGCCGAACATAAAACGGCTGTAAGAGAGGCCGTTTAGCCGGGAGGCCGCGTTTATTCTGGCGATCCACAGGGAGCGGAAATCACGCTTTCTGGTTCTCCGGTCCCGGTAGGCGTACAGCAAGCCTTTTTCCACCGCGTCTTTGGATACCCGGTACAGCACTCCTCTGCTTCCCCGGTAGCCTTTGGCCAGTTTGATAATCTTTTTTCGGCGCTGTCTCGCCTTTGGTCCTCGTTTTACTCTTGACAACTTTTTTCTCCTTTTAACCGTTAGGGAGCATCCGTCTTACAACGGCGGTTTCCGCTTTGCTTAAAATGTTCCCTTTGTTAAGGTTGCGTTTTCTTTTGCTCGATTTCTTGGTCAGGATATGGTTGGCAAAAGCCTTCCTCGCTTTTACTTTTCCGCTGGCCGTAAGTTTGAAGCGCTTGGCCACGCCTCTGTGAGTTTTTATTTTGGGCATTTTTATCCTTGATTATTATGGTTTGTTATTTGGTTTCACTGTGGTCGGGCCGAGTATCAAAATCATGTTGCGGCCTTCGCTCTTGACATTCTGCTCCACCACCGCGCAATCTTCCATCTTTTTGGTTATTTCCTCAAACAGTTTAAAACAGCGGTCCTTATGGATCATTTCCCTGCCTCGCAGGGTAATGGTTACTTTGACTTTGTTGCCGCAGGTTAGAAAGGAACGGGCGTGTTTCAGCTTGAAATTGAGATCATGTTCGTCAGTAGCCGGCCGTAACTTTATCTCTTTTACATGGATTATTTTTTGATGTTTCTTGGCGTCATGCTGTTTTTTACTCTGCTGATACTTGAACTTGCCGTAATCCATTATTTTACAGACAGGAGGAGCGGCGTGAGGCACAATTTCCACCAGATCAAGCCCTTGTTGATTCGCCATATCCATCGCCTGCTCGGCATTTATTAAACCGTGATGCCGGCCGTCTGACAGGATCAGCCTGATTTCCGCTTCTGTAATCGCTTCGTTTAGCCTTATATTATTTTTACGAATCGCTTTCCTCCTTATTTAACCCGGGTTATGAAATGGTGGTGATATAGCTTTGAGGGGGGAGTTTTCCCGGCCGAACCTTTCCTGTAAATCATCCCAGTTAAAAGTTCCGAGATCGCCTCCTGTTCTGGCTCTTAAAGCAACCAGACCCTTCTCCTTTTCCTTGTTTCCCACGATCAATGTGTAGGGGATTTTGGCTTGTTGAGCCAGCTTAATCTTATAACCAATCTTTTCATTACGCAAGTCAATTTCGCAGCGGAACCCGGAACCGGTTAATTTTTCATAGATTTCCCCGGCGTATTCCGCCTGCTCGTCCGTTATATTGGCGATCAACGCCTGCACCGGAGCCAGCCAGAAGGGAAAGGCCCCGGCATAATGTTCTATGAGCACTCCCAGAAAGCGTTCGATCGCTCCCAGAATAACCCGGTGAATCATTACCGGCCGGTGTTTAGCGCCGTCCGGGCCGGTGTAGTTGAGGTCGAACCGCTCGGGCAGGGCGAAATCGCACTGGATGGTGGCGCACTGCCAATGCCTTCCCAGGGCGTCTTCCAGTTTTACGTCTATTTTAGGGCCGTAAAAGGCGCCGTCACCCTCGTTGATGTCGTATTCCAGCCCTTCGCTGTCCAGAGCCTTGATCAGGGCGGAGGTGGCCTGTTCCCAATCCCGGTCGCTGCCGATCGATTTTTCCGGCCGGGTGGAGATCTCCAGGCTGTAAGGAAAATCGAATAAAGTCATCACCTGTTTAACCATTTGCAGCACTTTTTTGATTTCCCCGTCCAGTTGTTCGGGAGCGCAGATAATATGGGCGTCGTCCTGGGTGAATCCCCGTACCCGGAGAAGCCCGTGCAGCACCCCCGATTTCTCGTGGCGGTGAACCGTTCCCAGTTCAAAGTAGCGTACCGGGAGTTCCCGGTAGCTGCGGACTTTGGACTTGAACACCAGCATGTGAGCCAGGCAGTTCATCGGTTTTATGCCGTATCCCTGGCCGTCGATTTCGGTGAAATACATGTTGTCCCGGTAGTTCTCGTAATGACCGGAACGCTGCCACAGCTCGGTCTTCAGGATCTGGGGGCCGATAACCGGTTTATAGCCGTTGACCTCATGGAGTTTTCTTTCAAAGTCCTCCAGCAGCTGCCTGACTACCGCTCCCCTGGGGTGGTAGATCACCAGCCCGGGTCCGGCTTCGTTGCTGATGCTGAACAGGTCCAGTTCCCGGCCCAGTTTCCGGTGATCCCTTTTTTTCGCTTCTTCCCGCCGGAACAGGTACCTCTTGAGGTCTTTGGCACTGGCAAAGGCGGTTCCGTAGATCCGCTGGAGCATGGGGTTCCGCTCGTCTCCCCGCCAGTAGGCGCCGGCTACGCTCAGCAGTTTAAACGCCTTTACCTTTCCGGTGGAAGGGATATGAGGCCCCCGGCAGAGATCCTCGAAATCGCCCTGCCGGTAGAGGCTTACCCGGTCATTGTCCAGCCCTTCGATTATCTCCTGCTTGTAAACGCTTTTCCGTTTCCTGAAGAGGTCAAGCGCCTCGGAACGGCTTAACTCACGGCGCTCAAACGGGTAATCCGCTTCTATTATCTTTCTCATCCGCTCTTCGATCGCTTCCAGATCGTCCTCGCAGAACGGTTTCCCGGTATCGAAATCATAATAGAATCCGTCGGTGATGGTCGGGCCGATGGCCAGCCTGGTTCCCGGGAACAGCTCTCTTACCGCCTGGGCCATGATATGGGCGGTGCTGTGCCGCAGGATATCCAGCTCTTCTTCTGTCTGAAAGGTCATCGTATAAACCCCTGATATTTCCAGTTGAAATTAATCCGGGGGGACTATAGCATAACTCGACCACTAATCTCAAGCCCGAATTATTCGGGTATAATGGAAGAACAGTTATGGTGGTAAAAGGTTTATTTAAAACTCAAGCGGTGATTTTCCTGTTCAGCCTGGCCGGGGCAGCTCTGGTACTGGTGGGCACCGGTTTTTACGGGCTGGGAATCACCAGGGATTCGGTCGGCTATCTTTCCGCCGCGGAAAACCTGTCAGCCGGGGGAGTTTTTTCCGCTTCATTATATCCGGCTGTTTTAGCCCTGACCGGAATAGAGGGAGCCAGGTTCCTGCATGCCCTGCTGTTCGGGTTGATCGTTTTTTTCTCGGGCCGGTTGTTTCAGCAGAATTTAAATTCTTCCAAGCTGGTGATTCTGGCGACGGCTACGGTCCTGTTTTCCGACCCCCTGCTGCACGTATCGGTGATGGCCTGGCCTCAATGCCTGTATTCCTGTCTGATAGTCCTGCTGTTAATGTATCTGCCTCGATTATTGAACAACCCCCGAAAAAGATTATGGCTGATAATCTTTTCTCTTCCTTTATTAGTCTGGGTTTTTCGAGACTATCTTGTCAGCGCTGCTCTGTGGAAAACGTTTTATCAGAACCTCCCGGATCTTTCCGACATCCTTACCGGCTGGTTTATTCCCCACCAGATTCCGGTTAATCTTCGCCTGTTGATCATCGCGGCCGCGATGTTTTTGCTGGCGAATATTATCCTGACCGACCCGGGCGGACGATCAAGGAACCGCTTGAAATATTTCCGGGTTTTCGGTTGCTTGGTTTCGGTTTATTTACTGGTGGCCTGTTCCCTTACGGATTTTTATTCTTCCGGCAGCCGTTATTGCGCGCCGGTATATGTGCCGGTTGTCCTGTTGCTGTTTATGAAAATGGAACAGGCCTTCAATATTATAAAGCAGAAGATAAAGGCAAAGAACCGGCTGGTAATCCTGTTTTCGGTTTTCTGGCTGTTTTATCCCCTGGTCAGAACCGGTTACAGCGTCTGGAGCCTGTCTGAAAACGGTATCGGATAT
>JBHHXV010000083.1:0-8797 GCA_046757225.1 bacterium | reverse complement strand
AATGGTTAAAATCTCAGTTAAAGAACTGCTGGAGGCCGGGCTTCATTTCGGACACCAGACCAAGCGCTGGAATCCCAAAATGAGTAAGTATATCTTCAATGAGCGCAACGGCATCCATCTGATAAACCTGCTGGACTCGGCCAAATATTTCCGGAAGGCCTGTTCCTTCATCGAAGATGAAACCGCCCATGGGAAAACCGTTTTATTTGTGGGAACCAAACAGCAGTCCCATGAGCCGATAATCCAGGAGGCTTTGCGGTGCGGCATGCCTTATGTGTGCAACCGCTGGCTGGGTGGTATGCTTACCAACTACGAAACCATAAAGAAAAGCGTTAACCGCTTGAAGAAGCTGGAAGCGATGTCAACCGACGGAACCTATGAAATGCTTCCCAAAAAAGAGACTATCAAGCTGGAGAAGGAACGGATTAAACTTGACCGCAACCTGGGGGGGATCAAGGATATGAAAGGGCTTCCCTCCATTGTCTTTGTCATAGATCCCAATAAAGAAAAAAACGCGGTATCGGAAGCGCGTAAAAAAGGGATTACGGTTGTCGGGCTGGTGGATACCAATTGCGACCCTGATGTAATCGATTATGTGATTCCCGGAAATGACGACGCTATCCGGTCGATCAAGTTGGTGATCTTAAAAATTTCGGAAGCGATCATGGCTGGCCGGGAAACATATGAAACCGCCCTGAAAAAAGAGCAGGCAGAACAAGCGGCGGCAGAACAAGAAGAACCTGCCGCTGACCGGGAAAGCGAAAAGGAAGAAGCGGACGCCAAAACCGAAGTCAAAGCTGAACTAGAACCCGCTGTTCTGGAAGATAAGAAAGACGTCGCGGAAGAAGCGGAAGAAAAGGTTTAATTTATTAAAGAAGGTACTGGAGGATATAAATTATGGCTATTGCCGCATCAACGGTAATGGAATTGAGAAAACTTACCGGCAGCGGATTGATGGACTGCAAGAAGGCTTTACAGGAAACCGGGGGAGACCTGCCCAAAGCGGTGGAGGCCTTGCGGAAAAAGGGGCTGGCGAGTGCCGGCAAAAAAGCCGGCCGGGAAGCGAAAGAGGGGCTCATCTATTCTTATATTCACTCGGGGGGCAAGGTGGGCGTTCTTCTGGAGATCAACTGCGAAACCGATTTCGTCGCCCGTACCGACGACTTTCAAGCCCTGGCCAAGGATATCTGTATGCATATAGCCGCGTCCTCCCCGTTATGCATAAGGCGGGAAGATATCCCTGAAGAGACGGTGGAAAAGGAAAAAGAGATATACCGGGCCCAACTGGAAAACTCCGGGAAGCCGGCCAATATCATCAACAAGATTATCCAGGGTAAGATTGAAAAGTGCTTCTACGCTCAGCAGTGTTTACAGGAGCAGCCGTTTGTCAAGGATACGGATAAAACGGTGGGCCAGTTGATTACCGAGCATATCGCCCGGCTGGGAGAGAATATTTCCCTGAATCGCTTTACCCTCTATAAACTGGGGGGATAACCGCCGCAGGCAGTGTGTCGCATGGAAAGACCCAAACTGAAACGAATCCTGCTCAAGATCAGCGGCGAAGCCCTGGCAGGAGAAAAGAAACATGGCATCGACCCGGAAACAATCGGGTTGATTGCGGACGATATTAAAGAGGTGCATGATCTGGGGGTGGAAGTCGCTCTGGTGATCGGCGGGGGGAACATCTTCCGGGGAGTGGCGGCCAGCGTTCAGGGAATGGACCGCTCCTCAGCCGATTACATGGGTATGCTGGCCACCATGATAAACGGGATTGCTCTTCAGGATTCCCTGGAAAAGCGAGGGGTCTTCACCAGAGTGATGACCGCCCTGGAAATCCCCAAGGTGGCTGAATTATATATCCGGAGAAGAGCGATCAGGCATCTGGAAAAAGGCAGGATCATCATCTTTGTTGCCGGTACCGGCAACCCTTATTTTACGACTGACAGCGCCGCCGCCCTTAGAGCGGTGGAAATCGGGGCGGAAACGATCATGAAGGCCACCAAAGTGGACGGGATCTACAGCGCTGACCCCCTCAAGGACCCAACCGCTCAAAAGTATGATGAACTTACCTATTTAGAGGTTTTAAATAAAAAGATCCAGGTAATGGATTATACGGCCGTTTCTCTCAGTATGGAAAACGATCTTCCCATAATGGTGTTCAATTTGAAACAATCGGGAAATATTAAAAAGATCTGTATGGGCGAGTCTGTAGGATCGATTGTCAGGGGCTGAAAGGGGAGGCTGAAGGGATCATGATAAACGAAGTTCGAGAGGAAACCGAGGGAAAGATGCGGAGTTCGATCGAGGCTTTGCGCAGGGACTTGGCTACCATCAGAACCGGCCGGGCTTCTCTGGCGATTCTCGATAATATCAGGGTTGATTATTACGGTAATCTTACTCCCCTGAATCAGGTAGCCACCCTTTCCATCCCCGAGCCCCGGCTGATTACCATCCAGCCCTGGGAAAGTTCTCTTATTCCGGTTATTGAAAAGGCTTTACAGACTTCGGACCTGGGAGTAAGCCCCAATAACGACGGAAAGATTATCCGGATTCCCATCCCCCAATTGACAGAGGAAAGACGGGGGGAGATGGTCAAGAGGATTAAGGCGATGGGAGAGGACGCCCGGATATCGATCCGCAATCAGCGCCGGGACGGGATCGAAGATCTCAAAGCCTTTGAAAAAGAAAAAGAGATTTCCGAGGATGACCTTCACCGCGGCCAGGAACAGATTCAAAAGCTGACCGATTCCTATATCGCCAAGGTCCAGGAACTGGTGGAAATCAAGGAAAAGGATGTCATGACCGTTTAATTTCTCTGCCCAAAACTGAAAGTTGATTTGTACAATAAACTTGTCTTATCCCTCCTTATATTGTTATTTCTTAGGGCCGGGGCATCAGCTCAACTTCCCCCGGTCACCGGCCTGGACCGGCTGCTTGATTCCGCTTTAAACCGATCCCCCGACCTTAAACAGATAGAAATCCACATAAGCCTTCTCACCAAAGAAATCGACCGCTTGAACAGTTCGCCGGATAATTCCAAGTTTGGTATGGGGCTGGCCTATTACCCGAACAAGCTGATTCGGGGACCTACGAACGACCCGTTGCGCCGCTTTCATGAGCGCACCCGTTTTTATTATGCCAAAACCCTCTGGGACGGACAGTCGCGGATTCCCAAATCAATCTGGTCGGTCAGGGAAAAGCTGGCCAAACTGAGGGCGGATTATTTCCGGGCCCTGCAAAAAGTAACCGGTTCCCTGGTTGGCGCCTATCTCAATTATTCCCTTACCCGGCATTTGCTCGAAATCAACGGCCGACTTATCAGGCTGCTTAACCGGGAAGAAAAAATCCTGCGCGTCCGGGAGCGGCAGGGCGAGGCTTTACCCTCGGACTGGCTCCAGATAATCTGGCAGAAAGAGAAACAGGAGACCGACCAGGCCGGTTACCGTAAATTACTGGCAGTTAGCCGGGAACGGTTGAGAGCGCTGGAACCCTTGCCTGATAACGCCGAGCCGGAGCCCCTTCCCTGGAACCGTTATCTCCTGGCTTCTCTGCCGGAATTATCCAAACTCAAACAACAGTTATTGCCGCATTCCACCTACCTGGCGCAATTTCCGGAAAGAACCCGGCTGAAGCGCCGTCAGGCCGCCGAAAGTTACCGCTCCGGCCTGGACGCTTACAAGCTGAACTTTCTGCTGCGTACGGACCTGCTGTACAATGACAGCCTCCATGATAATGCGGTGGACAACACCGCGCAACTGAATTTCGTCCTGCCGCTGGGGTATGGCGACAACAACCGGCTTCTGCGTTCTCAACTGGCGGATGAACGCCTTATGCTGCAATACCGTAAAAAGCGGGAAAGCGACCGGTTGAACGAACGGCTGACCGAACAGTTCTATGAGGTTGCAGTCCAGCGGGAACGGCTTTTCACTGTTCAGGCCGCTTTAAATACCGTCAGGGAAGAGGTCAGGATTAAGAGGACTCAAATCGACGAGTCTCCGGACCTGGCCGGTTCCGACCCGGCCATCGCTTTATTGCAGTTGGAAATAAAGCGTCTTTCCTTTTTAATCAAGCGGGAGAAAACAAACCAGGCTCTGGCCGCCGCTTTTCTCGACCTGGACCGCACCAGCGAAAACCGGCTGGCTCAGGTACATTATTCCCCTCCGGCCATTCCCCGGATGACCCGGCTGGAGTTGGCCCAGATCCCGGAAATCAATTCGGAAGCCTCCCCCGTGATGATACAGGGCCGTTGGAGCGATTGGGCCAACCTTTCCCGGAAACGTTTTAATGAACTTGTCAAGCTGTCAAAGCGGCCGGGACTTAATATTTATATCGGCATAACCTCTCTGGGCGAATGCCTGGGAATTAACCCCGATCTGGCCGCTGAATTAAATCTCTGGCTGAAAAATCTTCCCCTGAAAACTGCCGGGGTGCAACTCTGGCTGGAAACCCCTGAGGAAGCGGGAAGATCGAGGGAATCCTGGTGGAAAGCGTGGCAGAGATTGCTCGATAAGGTGAAAACAACCGGCCCCCTGTTTCTGCGTTTACCGATACAGGTTCTTTACCGGCCGGCAGAAAACGGTTCCCCGCCGGCGGAAAAGCTTCTTGAGAACGCCTCAGGCCTGGTTTTCGGAGAAAAAAGCCGGTCTCTGCACCAGTGGATCACCCGGGTCGGCCGGGCGGTACTGATCGGAGCCGTTCTGGACAAAGCAGTCTGGATAGCCCTTCCCCCCTATACCGAAGACCAGCCGGAAAAAATCAATTATCTCAGGCAGACATTCGGGAAAAGCCTTTCCGGCGTCATTTATTCCTCCAGACAATAGGCGTCAGCGCCGAAAAGTTTCTTGTTGACAGAGATGTCACTTTGTGGTAATAAGTGAATGATGGCTTAAGGCTTTTTTATACCCAAACTTTTCATGACGGGCCTTTCGTCACCCCATCATGATGAAAAAAGCTGGTTGTCCCCTAAGACAGGGGTCGTTCCACTTCGATATTTTCACGGTAAAACGGGGTATTTACCATGAAGGAATTTAATATAAGGGGGGATTCCGAGGTTGATTTTTCCCGAATAGATATTCCCGATTCCCCTCCTCCCCGGAAGTTACGGCATGTTTTACTGTTTACTGTGGTAAGTGTCGCCGGTTTTCTTGCCTACAACTTCTTTAACCGATTGCAGACTGTCAACTGCCGGGCAGTGGTTCAAGCGGAGCTCCGCTATATTTTCCCCCTTGTTCAAGGTAATTTGAAAAAGGTTGATTTTGAGCCGGGCGATTCTTTTAAGAAAGGGGCTTTGTTGGTTGAACTGGATACCCGGCCTCTGGTTTCCGAGCTTTCTTTTTTAAAGCGAAAGACCGGAATTCTCAAGGCCGCCATCGAAACAAAGCGACAGAAAATAAAGGAAATAAACGGGATCCGGCGGCTTAACCGGAACTGGAAGCGGAAAGACCGGGAAAAGAAGCTTCAGGCGGAGTTGTTTCAACTGGAATTGAGCGAAAAGGAGACCTCTCAAAAAATTGCCGAATATACCGGAGAGTTGGCCGGCTTGGCTGAGCAGGCCGGTCATTTTCAGCGCCTGATTAAACTGAAAGCGGCCACCAACAGGGAAACCAGGCGCCTGGAAAAAGAGAGACAGTCGGTACAGAACCGTCTGGCCTACTGGAAACAGCGGCAGGTAAAGCTTGGGGAGAGAAAAGCGGAACTTTCCTCTGTTTCCCTGATACCGGTTCCTCAAATCGAAACGAAAACCACAGAAGTTTCCCTGCTCCGGTTGAAGCTCTCGGATTTTAACCGGCGTATAGAGGAGTTAACGGAAAAAATCAAAAAAGCCGGGTTAAGAGCCCCCTGTGATGGTATTGTGGTGAAGTTGCACAAGAAAGAAGGAGAGGAGCTGAAAAATAATGAGCCGGTTTTGAGTTATTACCAACGCTCGGGCGTCTGGCTGGAAGCTTACACCCGGCCTTCTGATATCGCGGGGGTCAAGGTGGGAAGCATGGTTGATCTGATTGACGCCGGAGGCCGGTTGATTCCCAGGGCCGGGCTGGTATCCCGGATCATGCCGGTATTGACCCCCCTGCCCCCCGAGCTGGGAAACCGTAATAATGATAATTATTACCAGATCAGAATTTCCCTGATTGACTCCAAGGTTCCATCGGTGTTTCTGTCCCCCGGCCTGGTTATGGAGGTCAGTATAAGCCAAGACCGCTCTTTCCCTAAGCCGGAACTGTTGGCCTGGCTGTAAAACTCTGCTTCCTATGGAATCAATAAGCCATATCCTCTTTTATCTTTTCCATCTGTTTTCCTCTGTTTCCCATCAGTTTCGGGACGCCCTTTTCCAGATATCCGCTAGAACCCTTTACCAGCAGTTTCTGCTGTTCTGGCCGGCGCTTCTGCTGGATATACCCCGCTCCCTGACCGCCTGTTCCTGGGGAATCGTCACCGCTGAAAGATTCAAAACCGTTTCATCCGGTGATTTCCCTGGGGTTTCGGTATTGATACCTGGATATAATGAAGAAGAGACCATCGGCTATACGATCGAATCTCTTTTAAACGGCCATTATCCGAATCTGGAGATAGTGGTGGTGGATGACGGGTCGGATGACCGGATGGAGGAGGTCTGCCGCCCTTATGCCCGCTCCGGCAGGATTATATACAGCCGGAACCGGGTCCGTTCCGGCAAAAGCGCCTCTTTGAACCATGCCTTTTCTCTGGCCAGCGGAGAATTTACCGTGATGATGGACGCTGATTCCGTCTTTGACCCGCAGGCAATTCGGGAAATTATCCGCCCCTTTAATAACCCGAAAGTAGGGGCGGTGGCCGGTAATTTACGGCTGGCTAATGCTGATCGCTCTTTCTGGACCCGTTTACAGGACTACGAATACGCCTTTACCATCGGGATTGGCCGAAGGCTTCTTTTTTCGGCGCGCACCCTTTCCATCGTGTCCGGGGCTTTCGGAGCCTTCCGGTCTGACCTGCTCAGAAAGGTGGGGGGCTGGGAGGTGGGGCCGGGGGAAGACGCTGATCTCACTTTAAAAATCCGCAAAAGCGGTTACCGGATTGCCTTCGCTCCCCGGGCTCTGTGCTATACGGTAGCTCCGGCCGCTTTGACCGGGCTTTTCCGGCAGCGGCTGCGTTGGAACCGGAGTCTGGTCAGGGTACGGCTGCGGAAGCACCGGGATATCCTGTTCCCGGGGCGTTTCTCTTTCTTCGCCCTGGCCGGTCTGGCCGAGTCTTTTTTCTTTCAGGTGGTTTTTCTGTATGCCCGGATTCCCTACTTCTGGAGCCTGGCTTCCGAAGGAAAACTCTTATTGCCGATCTTCATTATCAATTTTCTGCTTTATTTCGGTCTGCATATTATCCAGTTCCTGACCATCCTGCTGATTTCGGAGAACCGCAGGCGTGACTGCCGGCTTATCCGGGCGGTTATCCCGGCTTTTATCTATCATTTTATGCTGGGAATTGTGCGGGGGTACGCTTATATAAATGAACTGGCCTTCCGCTCCTCCTACCGGGACTCCTTTGTACCCGCCCGGGTGCGCAAGAAACTGAGCAAATATTAGTTCTGTCATTATTATGATAGAATACTATCGTTATGAAGAAGTTGACCGGCAAGAAAATAGTCCTGGGGGTGACCGGAAGCATCGCCGCTTATAAAGCGGCCGATCTGGTCAGCCGGTTAAAAAAATTATCCGCTGAGGTACGGGTGGTGATGACCGATAGCGCTACCCGGTTTGTTTCCCCTCTGACTTTTCAGACCCTGAGCGGCCAATCGGTGGTGGGAGAGATGTTCGCTGCCGAGCCTCTGGACCATATCCGGCTGACCGGTGAAGCGGACTTGCTGCTGGTGGCTCCGGCTACGGCCAATATTATGGCCAAATTCGCCGCCGGCATCGCCGACAGCTTCCTTACCACCGCTTATCTGGCGGCTGACTGCCCGGTAATGCTGGGGCCGGCCATGAATTCCCGGATGTGGCGTCACCCGGCCACACAGCGGAATCTGGCTTGTCTGCGAGAGCGCGGCGTTTTGCTCATCGACCCGGAAGAGGGACAGCTGGCCTGCGGGGATACCGGCCCGGGCAAACTGGCGTCAGTGGAACGAATCATTGAGAGCGTGACCGGCTTCTTTGAAGTTGAGACCGGTCTGCCTTTAAAAGGGAAAAGGGTCGTGGTAACCGCCGGGCCGACCCGGGAGCCGATCGACCCGGTCAGGTTTCTCTCCAACCGCTCTTCGGGAAAGATGGGGTATGCCCTGGCTGCCCAGGCCCGGAAACTGGGGGCGGCGGTAACCTTGATCAGCGGCCCTACCGCTCTGGAGGCCCCGGCTGTATTGAAATTAATCAGGGTGGAAACGGCCGCGGAGCTGGCCGGGGCGGTGAAAAAGCATTTCCCGGATACGGATATCCTGGTCATGGCGGCGGCGGTGGCTGATTTCCGGCCTGAGTTCAACCGGGAAAAACAGGATAAACGAAATTTGCAGAAACTGTCATTGATTCCTAATGAGGATATTCTGGCCGGGCTGGGAAAGCGGAAGAAAGGGAAAATTCTGGCCGGGTTTGCCGCGGAAACCGGAAAAGACCTGGCCAGAGCCCGGAAAAAACTGAAAAGCAAGCATCTGGACTTGATCGTTTTTAATGATGTTTTGCAGGAAGGCGCCGGATTCGACTGTGACACCAACATCGTCACCCTGCTCTTCAGGGACGGTGCCCGAAGAGACCTTCCTCTGCTGCCCAAAACCGAACTGGCCGGCCGCATCTGGCAGGAAATTATTAACCTGAACAATTCCGATGACGCATAGTTTTACAAT